>JAQVNH010000005.1 GCA_028703215.1 Eubacteriales bacterium | reverse complement strand
ATATAGTCCACTCCAAATCAGATCAATCTGAACTCTCACTCAGCAATATCTTTTTTGTCGATCAGCGAAGCAGATCCCTCGTCTAAAAACAGAGACCAGTTTTTATGCTCTTTTAGCATTGTCGCGGGCACCAGCGGAGTCGTTTTATCCGCAGTCAAAGTTTTTCTGACCGCTTCGGCTTTACGTTTTCCGGGAACACTCGATATGATGCACTTGCTTTGCATTATTTGATAGACTGTCATGCTGATGGCCTTATCGGGAACTTCACTCATGGTTTTGAACCATCCTTCGCCGATTTGCTGGCGTTTGCAGGCATCGTCCAGATTAACTACGATATAAGCGTCCTTGACTTCAAAATCCGCAGGAGGATCATTGAAAGCAATGTGACCGTTTTCTCCTATGCCTATCAGTGCAACGTCTATCTGCTTTTTACGCAGCTCCGCAGCCAGCTTTTTGATATTCTCTTCGATATCTCCTTCACCGTTTACAAAAAATGCGTCTTTAGGATGTACTATGTCAACAAAGCGCTCTTTGAGATATTTTCTGAAACTTGCTATATGCGTCTGCGGCAAACCGACATATTCGTCGAGATGGAACATTGTTACCTGATCCCATCTGATATCCTTGTTGACAAGACTGTCAAGTGTTTCAAACTGCGAAGCGCCTGTTGACAAAATTATGCGGGCGCGCCCTTTTTCTTCGATTGCCTTCCTGATCTCATTTGCTGCGATCTCGGCAGCTTTTTCTCCGAGCTCCTTAGCTGTTTTACCAACAAATATTTTCATCTGATTTTTCCTTCTTTCGTTTTGATGTGCCGAGTACCGCCTGTCCTATATGTTCGCTGCGATATTTCGGCCGTCTGCCGGTTTATCCCGTTCGATTTTGCATCCACCGGTCATTATACCATATGAGGTCTCAATTTCAATAATCAAAACCCTGTCTTTCATGCATGCGAAGATTGCATATTAAATATGAATATTTGTCAAATTTCACAGAATGTTCATTAATGTTACACAATCTTAATATTATTATTAATGTTTGTGTGCTATAATTCATTTGTAACAAGATAGTTGAGAGACTATTTTGTTCCTCCTTTTTAATATAGACGATGATCTCATCTCAGTTTATTTTTTAGCACCAGAAGTTCGGAATTATTTATTTTTTATCGAATTAGCGACGGTGCTTTTTTTCTGCCCAAAATTCCATACTGCTTTTTCAGCATTGACATTTGAAAGGGTGTTTAAGCTTCTCGTATTGATAATGATCATGCTTTGAAGTATACTTATATGGCAGTTTGAATATCTCATAATTTAATCAGAGGTTTGGCCGTGCTAGACGGGGAGACAGCGGTGCCTTGTACCTGCAATCCGCTACAGCAGGGTTTAATTCCTGTCAGAGGCTCTGTATTTGTGGAGTCAGCCGCACATAAGCAGCTATGAAAGTCCGGTCTTGCGCAACGAAAACCTTTGAACCCCGTCAGGTCCGGAAGGAAGCAGCGGTAAGGGGGAAATTTCGTGTGCCGCGGGGCTGCCGGACCGGAGCCGGCTGTGTGCGTCACGTCCGGAAGTGCAAGTCGAAGACAGGTGCACGGCCATTTATTATTTCGCTGCAAGAACAAAGCGTGACTCATCATTGATGTTACAGGTGGATATACATGTCATATACCGCACTATACAGACAATACAGACCGAAAACATTTGACGAAATAGCCGGACAGCCGCACATTGTGAATATATTGAAGAACAGTGTCAAAGCCGGAAGAGTCGCTCATGCATACCTTTTCACCGGAACAAGGGGGACGGGGAAAACTTCAATGGCGCATATTCTGTCACGCGCCATCAACTGCCTTTCTCCTGTTGGCGGCAATCCCTGCAACAGCTGCGAAATATGCCTCGGAATTCTTTCGGGGGGCATAATGGACATCCTGGAAATAGATGCAGCTTCAAACAACAGCGTTGACAATGTCAGGGATCTGCGGGACGAAGTGCTTTATTCTCCTTCCCAAACCAGATACAAGGTTTACATCATTGACGAGGTCCATATGCTTTCGACCGGGGCATTCAACGCTCTTCTCAAAACATTGGAAGAACCGCCGGAGCATGTGAAATTCATCCTTGCCACCACAGAACCGCATAAGCTTCCCGCTACGATTTTATCAAGGTGCCAGCGCTTTGATTTTCACAGGATTTCCGCGGCAGATACGATCAGCAGGCTGGAGCAGGTCTCCGGATTTTGCGGAGCCGAAGCGGAGCCAAAAGCTCTCCGCCTTATTGCGGCCAAATCAGACGGATCTCTAAGAGATGCGATAAGCATACTCGACCAGTGCCTTTCTTCCGGAGTCAAAACTGTCACCTATGCTGATGTGCTGAGCACTATAGGTATTGTCGACTATATCTTTCTGGGACAAGTTGCGGAAGCTGTAATGAAAAGGGATCCTTCTCTCATTTTTGAGCTTGTTGAAAAGCTTGTTATGTCCGGAAAAGATATTCAGAACTTTGTATCTGACATGATTTTATATTTCCGCAATCTGCTGCTGTTTAAAATATCAAAAGACCCTTCCGACATGATAGCGGCTACCGAAGAGGCTTTGCACGACATCAGAAAGATTTCGGAGGGTTTCGAAAAGGACGAGATCACAGCAGCGATACGCGTGTTGTCGGAACTTGAACCGATGCTTCGCTGGGCAGTCCAGCCAAGAATAATGCTTGAGGTCTCCCTCGTGAGATTGTGCGAGGGGATCGCGGGTGACGCTTCAGTCGTTCTGAGTGAAAGGATAAGTCTGCTCGAAAGAAAACTCAGTGCGTTTTCAAGCATTAGTAAGATGCCGAATCCGGAAGGGGCACATAAGGCAAAAAAACCCGAGACTGACGGAAGAGGTTTTCCGCCGGAAAACAACAATGCATCTTCATCAACAGTCGATTTGCAGCCCAACGCGCTGAAAACAGCTGAAGCAAAGGAAATCTCGGCCCCGGCAAAAACATCCGGGCTGAAAGAGTCTCCGCGCAGCGGCATTGCGGGCAGAAGCACTGCTGATTTGCAAAAAGCATGGCACGAAGTTATTTTGACTTTAAAGGAGCGTGGGAAACGAGCTCTGAGCTCAATTCTTCAAACGGCGAAAGTGACCCGGCTTGATGAAAAAATCGTCTGCATCGCTTTTAATAACGAAACATCGGGTAAAATAGCATCAGATCCGGCAAATATCAATATAATAGAGGAACTGATCTCTGAAAAATCAGGCGGGCAAGTCAAAATCAAAATCACTCTTGCCGAAATGTCCGACGCAGATGACAGCTGTTCCGCAGCGGTCGTCGATGAAGTTCTTCACAAGGTCGAAACTTTGTCTGCGGAGCATAATTTCCCCTTTGAAGTATTTGACGAGTGATTCTCTCAACAGCTATACTTTGCGAATGCCGTACTATATAATATTTGTAATCAAAAATATGGAGGGAAATAAAATTAATGGCTAAAGGCGGTTTTGGAGGCGGTTACGGAGGAAATCTCAACAATCTCATGAAACAGGCTCAAAAGATGCAGCAGGACATGCAGAAATTGCAGGAGGAACTCGGAGAAAAAACTGTTGAGGCTACTTCCGGAGGAAATGCCGTCAAAGTTGTCGCTACAGGCAAAAAAGAGATCCGGGAGATCATCATTGCCCCTGAAGCAGTTGACCCTGAAGACGTTGAGATGCTGCAGGATCTTGTTTTAACTGCGGTAAACGAAGCTCTCCGAAAAGCGGATGAGCTCTCCGGCAGCGAAATGGGCAAGTTGACCGGCGGTATTGGAAAGATGCCCGGCCTTTTTTAGCCGGTTTAAGTATATTTTTAAAATCCGGGGACGGCATGCGCGTCCCTTATTAATGTAAATTGAGGATGGTCAGGAATGGGTTTTTATGCTGCGCCTATTGCGAAGCTGATAGAAGAATTTGAAAAATTGCCCGGCATCGGCCGCAAGACTGCTCAGAGACTGGCTTTTTTTGTTTTGGATCTGCCGAATGAAAAAGCGGGGCAGCTTGCTGATGCAATAACGGACGCTAAAAAGAAAATACATCACTGCTCTGTGTGCTGCAATTTAACTGATGTCGATCCCTGCATGCTATGCAAGAATTCTGCGAGAAACCAGACACAGATATGCGTTGTAGAGGATCCGAGAGATGCTGTGCCAATGGAGCGCACCCGGGAATTCAAGGGCCTGTACCATGTTCTTCAGGACGCGATTTCCCCCATGGAGGGTATCGGCCCGGAGGATATCCGCATAAAGGAGCTCCTCTCGAGATTGAGCGGAGGACAAGTCAAGGAGATCATACTGGCAACAAACCCGAATATTGAGGGTGAGGCGACAGCGATGTACATCGCCAAATTGATAAAGCCTCTTGGAATAAAGGTGACAAGAATAGCACACGGAATCCCTGTTGGCGGGGATATAGAATATGCGGATGAGATAACACTGGCAAAATCTCTGGAGGGACGCAGGGAGATATGATATTCCCTTAACTCATGATTGCACTTTTATTTGCTATATCAAACCTTTTATTCGGTCATGGTAAGCCTTATATTTAACGAGGTGTTTTATGTTTGACAAATTAGAAATAGCAGAGGGCAAATATGAAGAGCTCAGCCACAAGGTCAGCGATCCTTCTGTTATTGCAGATCATGACGAGTACAGAAAACTCATGAAGGAAATCTCTGATTTGGACTCTATTGTCCGGAAATACAGGGAATATAAAAAATACCGGCAGGAACTGGCCGATTCCCGCGAGATACTTGAAAGCGAAAGCGATAAGGAACTGCTCGAGATGGCTCAGGAAGAAATCGAGTCGGTCCGGGCAAAGCTGGCTCTCTCCGAGGATGAGCTAAAACTATTGCTCATCCCGAAAGATCCGCATGACGAGAAAAGCGTCATCATGGAAATACGCGGGGGAGCAGGGGGAGAAGAGGCGGCCCTGTTTGCAGGAGTATTGTTTCGCATGTACTCAATGTATGCCGAGAAAAAAGGGTGGCAAGTCGAGATACTCGATTCCAACCCTACTGAGATAGGCGGTTTCAAGGAGATAGTTTTCTTGATCGAAGCCAAAGGCGCATACAGCAGGCTGAAATATGAAAGCGGAGTGCACCGCGTCCAGAGAGTGCCTGCAACTGAGGCAAGCGGAAGGATCCACACTTCTACGGTAACGGTTGCGGTGCTTCCGGAGGTCGAGGAAGTCGATGTCGATATCGACCCTTCAGATCTTAGAATAGATGTCTACCGCTCGTCCGGAGCCGGCGGTCAGCATGTAAATAAAACATCCTCCGCGATACGAATTACTCATCTTCCCAGCGGTATCGTAGTCACATGCCAGGATGAGCGGTCTCAGTATAAAAACAAGGACCGCGCAATGAGCATATTGCGCTCGAAATTATATGATATTGCCCGTCAGGAGCGCACGGCAGGGATAGAAAATGATAGACGAAGCCAGGTCGGAACGGGGGACCGGAGCGAAAGGATCAGAACGTACAATTATCCTCAGGGAAGGGTCACCGACCACAGGATCAATCTTACGCTGTACAGGCTTGAATCCATCCTAAACGGCGACATTGATGAAATAGCTGATGCTCTGATTTCTGAAGAACAGGCAAGAAAGCTTGCGGGAGAGAGTAATTAAGTTTACGAAGATATGAATTTTAAGGGGTATGTCAGTGAAAACACGGGTATTGAAAGTTGATCCCAGCAATATAGACGCGGATTCCATAAGAGAGGCTGCCGAAGTTATAAAAGCGGGCGGACTCGTCGCATTTCCTACCGAAACAGTTTACGGACTCGGAGCAAGCGCTCTTGACGAAAAAGCCATACGGAAGATTTTTACCGCAAAAGGCCGCCCACAGGATAATCCTCTCATATTGCACGTTGCCGCTGTTTCACAAGCAGCCGAAGCTGTCGAGTTTTTCCCCCCCAACGCAAAAATCCTGATAGATAAATTCTGGCCGGGGCCCCTCACGCTGGTAATGAAGAAATCCTCAAAAGTGCCCTCAGTCGTAACGGGAGGCCTGGACACCGTTGCGGTAAGAATGCCGTCAGATCCCGTTGCCTTAGAGCTGATAAGATGTTCAAATGTTGCTATTGTTGCGCCAAGCGCTAATATTTCCGGACATCCCAGCACCACAAACGCTCAGCATGTCATAGATGATCTGTCCGGTAAAATCGATCTTATCCTGGACTCGGGACCCTGCAGGGTCGGAGTGGAATCAACGGTTCTTGATTTGACGATAAGCCCTCCCGCAGTTTTGAGACCCGGAGGAACAACTCTTGAAAGTCTCCGGCAGGTTCTCGGAAATGTCGTTTACAGTCCCTTTTTAACTGAACGCCCTTCACAGCCGCGCTCGCCGGGAATGAAATATGCCCACTATCTGCCAAAGGCCGACATGTATATTGTCCGCGGCAATATTGGCGATGTGGTTAAAAAAATCCGGGCGCTTGCGTCCGAATACAAAAAGCGCGGCATCTCAGTCGGAGTCCTCGCAACCGATCAGACCGCAAGCGAATACGAAGGCTTTGCTGTTTTGAGCGCGGGAAACAGGGACAGGCCGGAATCGATTGCAGAATGTTTTTTTGGCATCCTGCGCAGATTTGATAAAATGAATGTAAGCATCATCCTTTCAGAGGCCATAGATGCCGAAGGAGTGGGCATGGCTGTTATGAACAGGATGGAAAAGGCCGCCGCATACAAGTTCATTGACGCATGAATAGCCGCTTTGTATAAAAACATTTGTTTCCGATGATAATGAAAGGGGAACTAAAACTGAAAAAAATATTGTTTATCTGCACGGGAAATACATGCCGCAGCCCTATGGCAGAAGCTTTTTTCAACGATCTGGTCCAAAAAGATGATATCCTTAGAAATAAGTATCATGCTGTTTCGGCCGGCATCTCGACGATCGATGGAATCGAGGCCAGCGCTAATGCTCAGAGCATAATGGATTCGGAGTGGCAAATCGATATCAGCACGCACAGATCTTGCTATGTGAGCTCTGAAAATGTGGGCGAAGCATTCCTTATATTGACGATGTCTCAAACACACAAGGAATTTTTATTGGAAAACTTCCCTGATGCCTCAGGAAAGACTTGCGTTTTGAAAGAATATATATATGATCCTCAAAAGTCTGGCGGGGAAGAAGGGCAAGCGCAAAATCCCGAGATCTCAGACCCTTATGGTCTGCCTCTTGAAGTCTACAAAGATTGCGCCAACGAGCTTCTGGAGGCAATAAAGGCGCTTATTGACAAGCTAAAATCACAGCAGGAATAGAGGTCAATATTTTTTGACATAGCATTACGCAATGAATTAGAATGGAGTAAAGTGTTTGTGAGATTTTCAACTAAAGAATTCTGTTTGTCAAGGAGGACCATATTATAATGAAGAACGTTTTTATTTTTGAACATCCCTTGATCCGGCACAAAATAACTCTCTTAAGAGACAAGCGGACAAACACAAAGGAGTTCCGTGAGATCGTTTCCGAAATCGCCATGCTGATGGGCTATGAGGTTACCCGCAATCTTCCGCTCGAGGAGATCGAAGTTGAAACGCCGGTCGGAAAAGGCAAGGGATATAAAATATCGGGCAAAAAACTTGGAATCGTTCCGATATTAAGAGCGGGACTTGGTATGGTCGATGGAATACTGCAGCTCCTTCCGATTGCAAAAGTAGGTCATATCGGTCTTTACAGGGATCCCGAAACTCTCGAGCCTGTTGAATATTACTGCAAGCTTCCTTCGGACGCGGCCGAAAGGGAAATCGTCGTTCTCGATCCGATGCTCGCGACCGGAGGCTCAGCTTCCGCCGCAATAAATTTTCTTAAAGCCAGGAATATTACAAATATAAAACTGATGTGCCTCATAGCTGCAAGACCCGGTCTTGAAAAAATCATCAATGATCATCCCGATGTTGAGATATATTGTGCGGCAGTCGATGAAAAACTGAACAGCCACGGCTATATTGTCCCCGGGCTCGGTGATGCCGGAGACAGGCTTTTTGGAACAAAATAGCATGCAAAGGCATTGCATGCCGGAAATTGAATTTATGCAAACATCAGGAGGTAATGTTATGTCTGACAGACCTACATGGGATGAGTATTTTATAAAGATCGTCGAACTTGTAAAAAGCAGGTCGACTTGCCTCCGCAGACAGGTCGGAGCACTTATCGTCAAAGATAAGCGCATATTGTCAACGGGCTATAACGGTGCCCCTTCAGGCTGTAAACACTGCTCGGAGGTCGGATGTCTGCGTGAAAAATTGAATGTTCCTTCCGGCGAGAGACACGAACTTTGCAGGGGAGTCCATGCAGAGCAAAATGCGATAGCTCAGGCGGCATACTCGGGAACGAGTATAAGGGGCGGGACTATTTATGTGACCGACCAGCCATGTGTCCTCTGTGCCAAGCTTGCAATCAATGCAGGGATCGAAAAAATCGTATTCAAGGGCGACTACCCTGACAAACTGTCGATGGATCTCCTTCAGGAAGCGGGAATCAGAGTAGTTAAGTACAGCGATTAAGAATCGGAATTTTACATGCTCAAATATCCGGATAAATGGCTGCCTGACTGGCGGCTTCAGGTGAAAGGATTTTTATGCCCACTATCGAGTTTGGTTTTATGGATTGCATGATCGCATTTACGCTCGCATTTATAATAACATTTTCGGCGACACCGATCGCAAAAAGGATCTCCATGAAAGCCGGTGCCGTTGATCATCCCAAAGACGGCCGCCGAATGCACAAGGAACCGATAGCAAGGCTCGGCGGGATAGCAATTATAGCCGGATTTGTCGTTTCTGTGCTGTTCGTATTCTTTACGGCGCTGCTTGATAGTCCCGAAAAAGATATCGTCAGACAGCTTCTGGGAATCATGGCCGGCATGCTGATAATTTCAGCGACGGGTATCATAGATGACATCAAAAAGCTCGGGCCCTGGCCTAAGTTGACCCTGCAGATAATAGCAGCGCTGGTAACGATATTGGTCTCGGGATTAAGGATCACGATTTTTTCAAATCCTTTCGGCGCTTCTCTTCCTTATATTGCAGTTCCCGCTTACATTTCATATCCGCTGACTGTTTTGTGGATAGTAGCCATAACCAACGCCATAAACCTTATTGACGGACTCGACGGACTTGCCGCGGGTGTTACTGCGATTTCGTGCGTCTCGCTTTTTTTTATAAACCTCTTTATAAACAAAGACCTCAGCATCATGCCTTTTGTATCAGTTTTGATACTTGCGCTTGCAGGGTCTTCGATCGGTTTTCTGCCATTCAATTTTTATCCTGCCAAAATCATTATGGGCGACACCGGGGCATATTTCCTTGGATTCATGCTGGGCGTTATATCCATCCAGGGCGCGTTGAAATCATACACGGTATTGTCTATTTCCGTTCCGCTTCTGGTTTTGGGACTCCCTCTCATGGATACCGTCGTATCGATTTTCAGGAGGATCAAAACCCGAAAGTCAATTGTGCTGGCCGACAGGGGGCATTTGCATCACAGGCTGATCGACATGGGCCTTTCGACGAGGCAGGCCGTAATAACGCTTTATATTGCAAGCGCCGGACTTGGGATAGCCGCTATCGTGATGGCAGAGCGCGGAGTCATGAGCGCTGTCATTTTCATAATAATGGTTTCCTTATTTGTTGTCACCGGGGCATATTATTTGCGCGACATCAACGCAGTGCCTCCGGAGCTCATTGTAAAAGATGAGGAGACTGCCGCTTCTGAAGCAGCCTGCGAAAGCACTCAGCAGACATCCGGGGGGGAAGACGGCGAAACGGAGAAAAAAATCAGCGGCAGGGAGGAATAGCATGCAAAAGATAAAAGTCATGACTATCTTCGGGACACGACCGGAGGCGGTCAAAATGGCACCGCTCATAAAAGAGCTGAAAAGTCATGAGGAATTCGAAACAGCTGTTTGCGTCACTGCGCAGCACAGGGACATGCTTGATCAGGTTCTTGCACAATTTGAGATCGTTCCGGATCATGATCTGAATATAATGAAGCCCCGGCAGGAATTGCTGGAGATCACAACAAGCGCTCTCATCGGCCTTTCGGATATTTTCAAAAAAAGCGCGCCGGATATCGTGCTTGTTCACGGCGACACAACAACTACTTTCGTCGCTTCACTCGCGGCTTTTTACAATAAAATATCCATCGGTCATGTCGAGGCAGGTCTGCGGACCTTCATCAAATATTTTCCATATCCCGAGGAGATAAACCGCAAACTAACCGGCTGTCTTGCCGATATCCATTTTGCTCCGACAGCTCTAAACAGGGACAATCTTATCAAGGAAGGCATAAAAAGCGAGGATATTTATGTAACCGGCAACACAGTCATTGATTCCATAAAATCAACTGTCGATAAAAACTACAGATTTGAAAACGCAGCCATGGCCGCTGTAGATTTTTCAAAACGCATCATCGCTGTCACCGCACACAGGAGAGAGAATTTCGGAGAGCCTCTTGAGAATATCTGCAGGGCTCTCGGCCGCATTGCCGAAAGATACGAGGATGTGGAAATCGTTTATGCTGTCCATCGAAATCCTCTGGTTTCCGAAACCGCACACCGGATACTTGACGGCCATACCCGCGTGCTTTTAGTCGAGCCTTTGGGTCCGAGAGACATGCATAATTTTCTCGACCGCTGTTACCTTGTTCTTACAGATTCCGGCGGACTCCAGGAAGAAGCCCCCGCGCTTGGCAAGCCCATGCTCGTGATGAGAAATGAGACAGAACGCCCCGAAGCCGTTGCGGCAGGTACAGTAAAGATAGTGGGGACCGATGAAAATGTGATATTTCAGAAGGCTTGCGCTCTGCTCGATAATAATGTTTTGTATTCGTCTATGGCAAACGCGGTTAATCCTTACGGCGACGGAATGGCTTCAGAGCGGATCGCGCTTGCGCTCTTATACAAATATGGTTTTCGGCCTGATCCCCCAAAACAGTTTTTATCAGGACTTGAATGATGTTTTACCGCATTTTACATCTCATTTTTATGTGATATTACAAAAATATAATCCTCGTTTGCAAATGTCAGGATGTCCCTGTGAGTCAATTTGACTTCGGTGCCGGGGTCTATCCTGATATTGTTAACGCAGGTCCCGTTCCTGCTGTTAAGGTCCTTTATATAATATTCGCCGCTTTTCCTGATTATTTCCGCATGTATTTTGCCGATGGTTTTATTGCTGATGATAAGATCGGCAAGATCTTTCTTCCTTCCGATCATGCATCCTGTATCCGCTGCTTGTATCTCAAAGGTGACATCTCCACTTAAATTTCTCAGGAATGCGGTGGTATTATCACGCGTTTTGTGATTTTCGCCTACTTCCGTTTCGTGAGCTTTATCCGCCTTTTCTTCATTTTCATCACCGCACAGCAGCATAGTCCTCTCCTCTTTGCCGCGGTTTTCGCCTGCACTGAAATCACTTCCGGGATCCTTCTCGCAATACAATGCTCCCGTTTGTTCATTAGTCGCGGCGATGCTTTCTTTAGCCTGTTTTGTTCTTATATTCCGGAGCCCGTTCATGGCAGTTTCAAATCTGAAAAACATTGGTTTTTCCGATCGCTTTCTCCCGGTATCGCTAAATGCCGATTTTTCGGGGGATTGCGTTTTTTTGGCTTGCTTTTCTTCGTCCGCGCACTCACGGGTTTTTTCAATTTCCGCTGCAAATCTTGAAATGTCGAATAGCTCATTCCCCAAGATAGTTTTTATTCCGGAGACGATATTGGGCTCTCCTTCTTTTTCTTTCGCAATGTGTGCGCCATCTATTATCCATAAGGCCAGTTTTCTGAATTTCTCCGTTATATCATTTTCAATTTTTACAGGGAAATGCACAAATTTCATCTGAACATCAAATGGGTCGACATATACGAACTCGGGCTCAAGCATAATGCTTCCGCTGTCCAGAAGATATCCCGCGCACTGCCTGACAACGAGCAAAAGTTGATTAAGTATCGAAAGCAGCTCGGCTGCATTGATTGTCTTTGCATCCAGGAACTTGTGCAGAGGGATTGCTGAAGTGATATTGTAATAAAATTGTTTCCGCCCGTCTGCCTCAATCATGCGAAACGGAAGGAAGCCGCTTATTTTACAGTTTTGGAGCATCATGCATTGACAGTATGAATAACTCACCCCGACAGTGTTGACAGAGTCATCCTCGACCGATTCGGGACAATCGATTACAAGGTATGTGCAGCTTCCGATCCTTTTAAAACTGCCGTCAGGTTTATGATTATTTTTCTTCTTTTTTGGCGCCCGGATATTTTCTTCCGTTCTGATGTTGTCCGGCAATGTGGTTCACTCCTTAACTTTTATAAAGTATTCAATGGATATTTTCGATGCTGTCTATCACCTCGTTGCCGGAAAAGACCGCATCCATCAGTTTTTTTGCGAATTCGACAATCGCATCCCTGAAGATCAGGGCAATCCCCACAAGAACTGCGATGATTATAACTATCTCAACTGTTCCGAGCCCTTTATTTTTTTCGACAAAATACTTAGACATTTTTTTCCCTCCTTTTTCACACCAATTCCAGAGCGATCACTGCAGGAGTTGCCGTTATTATCAATATAGCTATAAACATCAGCATAAGGGGGAGGAGCATTTTAGTCGAGGCCTCCTCTCCAAGCCGCCGCGCGGCGTTTTTTCTCATCTGCCAGCATTCGTTGGCGCTGATCCGTAAAATCGATACCATATCGGAATTCCCCCTTTTGATATTTTGTACTATAACCGTTACAAGTCTCGTGATCTCAGGAATTCCGCATCTTTTGGCAAAATTTTCGTATGCTGTCAGCTCGGGTCTTCCCGAAAAGATCTCTTCCGAGACCTGCCGCGCTTCCAGATAGATCGGCGTCGATTTGCGTGTGTCATCTGCTGCTTTTTGCCATGCTTTTCTGAAATTCATGCCCGCATTGATAAGCAAGGCAAGCTTGTTGATGAAATCCGGAATTTCAAGCTGGATCGCCCTTGTTTTTCTTTCTATTCTTTTGCCAAGCTCTTTTTCGGACATGAAGCAAATCATGACCGCAATGATTGCCCAGAATATGATCAGGTCAGCTGTTGGAATTTTTGCGATTGATCCTGCCAATCCGGCAAACACTGTGCATAGCTCAACATACAGCAGCCTGTTTGCGCGATAAATGCACATTTGAGACTCCAGATTTTCTCTTCCGTAAAGCCTTGCCATAATTCCGGCTTTTTTTGAGTTATAGCATTTCCCGAACCTGCTTTCAAAAAAGTATATTGCCAGCATCGATCCCGGAAGAATTTTTTTTAATGGATAGACTTTTCCGTCGATTTTATCCAGTATGCTTGAATATCTGTTGCCGGCAATAAAATGCAATACCATAAAGCTTGCTGCGGCTAACAAAGCGGCAATTCGCATAATATCCTCCTTGAGTGTGTATCGTATTGAAAAATGCTCTGATCTGCCGGAATGTCCGGCTTCACTTTCAAACTTCTGCCTCGCCGATATGAGTTTTGTCATATCTTGATATTTGCGATCTTCCCTGAAAGCCAGCTTGCTGCAGCCAGCAGAAGCAAGCTGGCTGTGACTGCGACCCTTCCGGCCGGAGTGGTAAATACGGGCTCCATATAATCTCCGGAAGCATAAGTCAGTATAAGCATCATAAGAAAGGGAAGTATGTTCAGCACCTTTTGCTCAAAACGTCTTTCTGCAAGGATCGTTTCGATTTCCTGCCAGATCTCTATCCTGTCATTGATTATATTTGTTGTATTTCTTATGACATCGGTAATATTTCCTCCGGATCTTTTACATATCCCGAAGACTTCCGAAAAGCTTTTTACGTCGTCAAGATGCGACCTTTCAGACATACTTTCAAGGGCAGATTCAATCGTTTCGTTCATGTCAAGCTTTCCCGCGATTAACGCGGCTTCCTTGCGGATCAATGAATTTTCATCGGGATATAAGAGCTCAAGGTCATCCGGCAGTTCGCGAAATGCCCGTTCTATAGGTTTTCCCGCAGACACCGAGGAGGCTAATGAATAAAGCATGTCCTTTAGTTGGACATTGAGCTCTTCCTTCCTTTTTTTAATGATGCTTTTTCTCTTAATGCCGGGATAAAACAGCGAAATAGGGCAGAGGAGAAGGCTTATGTAAATATCTTTATAAAAAACATATGCCGCGGCAATGATAGCCGCACCCGCTATAGCCGTATAAAAGAGCTTTTCAGTAAAAGGCATTTTGTAATCGTTGTAGTCCGGCTCTTTATAACGGCGGGCATTGACATTTTTTATATGCTTCGTATTTTCACTTTTCTTCTTTTTAATAATCGACGACAGCATTATTTCACCTCCTTTAGACCGGCCATTTTTAGTTTAAGTGTGTTGCTAAGAGCGCTGCCTGTTTTCCTTAGATCTCCCTTTACGGCTTCGCCTTTTTCGCATTCCTCTTCAGCAAAAACATAAAGGGGATTTATTACGATCTCGCCGTTTCTGTATCCCTCTATCTCGCTTATTTCAAGTATTTTGCGGCTTTTATCGCGCATACGCGACATAAATATCACAATGTCTATTGCCGACGCGATCTGCCTCCTTATGGCTTCCGCAGGGATAGGTGCTGCCATGAGTACCATTGTCTCGAGCCGCGCAAGCATATCCCGGACGGAATTGGCATGTCCCGACGAAAGAGAGCCGTCGTGTCCGGTGTTCATTGCCTGGAGCATATCTATTGCCTCCGGTCCTCTGACTTCTCCGACTATTATTCTTTCGGGCCGCATCCTGAGCGACGTTTTTATCAGGTCCCTTATGGTGATAATCCCTTTGCCCTCGCTGTTGGGATTTCTTGTTTCCATTCTGACGATATTATCAATGCCTGTGATTTTTAGCTCTGCGGAGTCCTCGATCGTTATTATCCTCTCATCATGAGGAATTGCTTCGGTCAAAGCGTTTAAAAGGGTGGTCTTTCCGCATCCTGTTCCTCCGCAGACAAAAATATTGTATTTTGCCATAACAAGGATCTTCAGCAGCTCCGCCGCTTCCTGCGACAATGTTCCCATAGCGATCATGCGATCCAGTCCAAGCGGCTTTTTTGAAAACTTGCGGATAGTCAGTATCGGTCCGTTCAATGCCGCGGGCTCGAGGACAACATTTACTCTCGAACCGTCCCGGAGCCTTGCATCAGCTATCGGCACGGATTCGTTCACTGTTCTGTTGGAGCCCGCAACTATCATTTGTATGACATCTTCGAGTTTCTCCCGGTTTTCGAACCTTGCATCCTCTTTGATCACAAATCCGCCTTTTTCAATGAATATCTTCTCAGGCCCGTTTACCATGATCTCAGTAATCTGAGGATTTTCAAGCAGCGGCTGCAGCACATCCAGTCTGCGCATCGAGTTGAATGTGGTTTCGGCAATTTCCAGTTTATCTGAAATACTCAGATAGCTTTCCTTTGAATATTCAAATATGTGGTCCTCTATAAGTTTTGTGACTTCTTTGTCTGTGCATGACCTGTCGTGATTTATGCTGTTTCTGACTTTGTCCGTTATTATGTGAACGATTTCCCATTTTTCTGCTGTTTTCATGAAATTTCGCCCTTATTTATATGATTTCCCGAAGGTATAACATATTTGCTCAATATCCCCGATACTGCTCTCACATATTCGCTTGAAGGATTAAAAAAGGGATCTGTTCCTGAAGAGCTTAATAATTCAGGATCAAATGGCAGCCGGTCATTAATTTTTTTGCCACGGAATTCCGCCTGCGCATCTGCCGCGCAGGATCCCGAAAGGTCGCAGAAGACCGGAATCATTACATCTTTTATATCGGCTTCTCTCCGGCTTTCTTTCACTCTCAGCACTTGCGAAAGTCTCTCATTCTTTACGGACTCCAAAACGCTGCCTCCGGTCAGCATGAAAACAATGTCGCAGTCTGCAGCCGACGTTTCGGTTATAACGCTGTATCCGCTTTGCATATCAATGAACACATGATCATATTTGCCTGAACTGCGTATATTGCGAAGAAATTCTTGAATTTCCTCTCTTCTGATTTCATTAAATTCGAGTGGATCATCGGGCGCCGGAATATAATATAATCCTTCCCGGCATGACATAACCGTGCAGCTTTCCAGGGCAGCAGGCACATCCTTTCCGCCGCCCTTTATTTTATAAAAAGCAAAGGAAAGGTTTTTGCCGGGAGCTTCTTCAAAAAAATGAGATGTTGAGGGTATCTCCTCAAGGCTCACAAAAAGCGCATTATATCCTTTTGCTGCGCATTGCGCCGCCATGCATGCGGCTAAAGTGCTTTTCCCCGCCCCTCCCGCGGAGGAGAAAATCCCAATCAGTTTTGTATTCCTCTCGCCCGTGCGGGCATAGTTCTTGCTCCCTCCCTTTTCATAATAAGCGCTCAGAACGTCGCCTGATATCCGGCTGATATGCTTGTATTTGCAAATACTGTCCGGTGTTGGGGGTTTCGGGTCTTCGGTCAGCATGAGCACTGATACAGGCATCATTTTCTCAGTGACTTCTTTAATAAAATCTGCGGAAAAAGTTTCATCTATCAGCAGGACATCCGGCTTCAGCTCGCAGCGGGCAAGGGCTCCGTTTAAGCTCTCCTTTGAGGAATAAGACGAGATATCGAAAATATGGCCATAGTTTTGCATCAGTCCGTCGGCCAGCCTGAGCGCATACTCACAGTCTCCGTCAGCTATCATAAGATTGATCCTGCCCATTTTACCCCGTTTCGCCATTGTATTTGCCATATGCATAAATTTGTTATAATTGTATAATTATGGCAACAGTTACATCATAATATTATTTCCATAATTTGTCAATTACTTTTTCGCAAACATCAATTATACTGAAATTATTAATATCAGACTCTTGTGTTAAGCCGGAATGCAGGTTTTCGATAAATGCAAATAAAAAAACACCGGCGTTTTCATCTCCGATGTTTTATATTCTGACGGACAGGATTTACATAAATTTATTTGCGTATTCCCAAAGGTTTACGGCTGCCTGGACAAGTTTTTCTCCTCCGAGGACAGTAAACAGAAGCAGGAGCGCCGCATTGAACAGCAGCGTGTCCATGACGAAAGGCTCTTCATGCTTTAAAAACGCCTTATACTTGCTTACAAGCGAATCCACCGCTTTGAATATAAAGTAAATGACATTGAAAAGCATGAACACCAAAAATATGACGGATGTCAGATTGATTGCAAGATCCAGCGCCGAAGGAGTCAGCTGCTGATGCATTATAAATGAAATGGGAACTATTACCGGCCATACAAGGAAAGCCAGGAAAAAAGCCGTAGTGAATCTTATTATCCTCGGCACCGGACTTTTCAGAATATTCCACAGATTCTTGAACAGCACATTGAGCCTGTTGATTTCCCATACCTTTATTTCGGTTGCTCCCTTGTTAAGCCTCACAAGCGTGTAGGATTCCTCTGATTCATCCAGGGTAATAAGATAATCATCCCTGTTGTTATTGTCATAATACCATTCTTTTATTGAGGCCCATTCCCCGGAAGTGACTACATAACGCCGTTTCTCGCTCTCCGTTGAGACTTCCATCAAAACTCTGGTAACATTGAGAAAGTAATTAAGAAACTTTTTCAGAAAGTTCATTCCGCATCCCCGTTCGAATTGAATATATTTAATACGTTTAACTTACCATCAGATTCTACACGATTTTTATGATTCATTCAAGCCGGTATGTTCTGACCGGCGCTTTTCCGCAGACTTAACAGTATCAATCGCTTTAGTTATTCTTATATCGTCTCCGGCGAAAATCAGCCTGTCAAAATTGCCTATTATTCTGGACGCGACTCTTTCGTCGTAATATTCGAACAATTTGCTAGGGCTTAAATTAGTTGCGATGATTGTTTTACATGCTGTTTTCCTGTTTCTTTCGTCCCGCGAATTCAATATGTTAAGAAGCTCTGCATATCTTGAGGGGGTGGAAGCCTCGGTTCCGAGGTCATCTATTATGAGCACCTCGGTATTATATATGAAGCTGTAGAGCGGATCGTCAAATCTTCCCTCTTTATAAGCTTTTGCCTTGTAGCGGCCGATAGTGTCAAATAAATCGGGCGCAGACATGTAAAGCGCCGTCCTGCCTTTTTTCAGAAGCTCTTTTGCAACGCACTTTGCGGTAAAAGTCTTTCCGGTTCCCGCATGTCCGTAAAACATCAGGTTTTTCTCGTTTGGCTCATCAATATTATGTATGAATCTCATACAACTTTCTTTTATTTTTTTTATATTGCTTCTCGGACTTATTTTCATTCCGTATTTTTCTTCATTTACAGCATCGCTGTATAGATCCTCCGAATAGTTCTCCCAGCTTTCCAACCCCTCCGGATCAATATTGGACATTTCAAACGACAGCTTTGATATCTCTCCCATAAAGCATTCGCATTGCACTCCGTTTATAAACCCCTCATCCTTGCACTTTGGACAATATGGCTCTATTTTTAAATAATCCGAGGGATAACCTTTTTCAGTCAGCAGTTCACTTCTCTTTTTTTTCAGCCTTTCTATTTCCGCATCCAGGCATGATGAAGCTTCTTCGGGATCCTTATCTCCGCTTAGCACCATTCTGTTGTACTTTATTCCGCATCTTTGGATTTTTTCCTCGATTTCTTTAAGCTGAGGAACCGCATCATAGATCTCGGTTTCCAGCAATAGTTTCTCTGCTGTCCGCCGGGCGCGCATTTCATCGTATTTCTTTTTTACTTTAGCGGCAAGTCTGCTGTCCATCAGGTTTCCTTTTTTAAATTATTGTTCGCGGCCTTGGTCAAGATTTTTTAAAAACTCATCATCGTATTTCCTCTGCTCAAAGTTCTTCTTCTGCGGTGCATCTGTCTTTGACTGACTTTTGCTCTTTGTCTGATCGCTTCTTTTTTTCTCGAATGCGAGTATCTCGTCCTTCGAGCTTAGTCCGCTGTTTTTCCAGTTATTTATGACAGCGTCGATGTACTTGAAGCTCGGGTTTGTCTTTCCTGTGGTTTTCTTGAGTGCCGTGTCGATGATTTTTTCATCATACTTGTATTCCATGACCCATTTTTCTATATAATCTTCCTCGTATTGCGTAAGATTTCGGTTAAGTTTGAGTTTCCTGGCCACAAATCTCCCGGTATCCTTGCATTTCTTGTAATCGTTGAAATAGTTGTCGAGGTCGAATGAATTTTTGATACCCCTGCTGCACCAGCTTTCCGCCACTTTGATTATATAATTTTTATTCAGGGTTTTATGATCGAAACAATGCCGGAAAAGAGAAAGCATGACGTCTTCCTCAAATCCGAATTTATCGAACCATGAATCTATGTCGGTGTACCAGGATGGCGACATTACGCCCTGGAAGAAAGAATCGTTGATCGCGGTTATGATCATGTT
>JAQVNH010000004.1 GCA_028703215.1 Eubacteriales bacterium | reverse complement strand
TGTGTGCATCAGGGATGGTCCGCTGTCTTGAACATGAACATCCTAACGGAGGGAGGATTAAAAAATGGATATAATTAAAACATTGGAGAGCGAACAAATAAGAAAGGAACTGCCGTTTCTTGAAATCGGAGATTTTGTAAAGGTTTTTCTTAAGATCAAAGAAGGCACCAGGGAAAGACTCCAGGCATTTGAGGGAACTGTCATCAGCAAAAGAGGAGAGGGAGTCAATGAATCCTTTACAGTCAGAAGAGTGACGTACGGAGTTGGCGTAGAGAGAGTTCTGCCTGTCCATTCACCAAAAATCGATCATATCGACGTCGTCAGAAAAGGCAAGGTAAGAAGAGCAAAGCTTTATTATTTGCGCGACAAGGTCGGCAAATCGGCAAGGCTTAAAACAAAGCTCCAGCCAAAGGCAAAAAAAACAGCTCAAAATGAACCAAAAGAGGAAGAAACCTCACAGGAAAAATAAGAATTTATTCAAAAAGGGGACATATAAATTTGTCCCCTTTTCATAATTTTAAAATTTTCGTAATCAGGATCAATATGGAAATTCATAATAAGAGTAAAGGAAAAATCAAAGAAGGGATTTCCTGGCTTTTAACTATCCTTGCCGCAGTTGCACTGGCAATTGCTTTCAGGATGATTGTAGCGGAGAATGTAATCGTCGTAGGCTCATCCATGGAACAGACGCTCTATACGGGGCAAAGGCTGATCGTATATAAACTGGGTTACAGGTGTCACACACCTTTAAGAGGCGATATCATAGTTCTTGACTCAAATGTTTTATCGAATTCTACAGCGGATAATACCGATTATGTGAAGCGTGTTATCGCACTCCCCGGAGAAGAGATAGACATAAAAGGCGGCAATGTATATATCAACGGAGATCTTCTTGATGAGCCGTATGCTTTGGGAATAACATATCCAAACGGTACGGTTTTTCCGATCGTTGTCCGCGAGGGAGAATATTTCGTTATGGGCGACAACAGACAGGTAAGTCTTGACAGCAGGCAAATAGGCGTTATTAAGATAAGTCATATAAAAGGCGAAGCCATATTTCGCATATGGCCGTTGGACCAAATCGGAAAAATCGATTGAATCGGAGCTGAAAATGAACATCAACTGGTATCCCGGCCATATGTCAAAAACAAAAAAAATATTGGAGGATAACCTTAAGCTTGTCGATCTGGTGATCGAGCTTGCAGATGCCAGAATACCAATGAGCAGCAGGAATCCTGTATTCGAAAGCATTCTTAAAACAAAGCCCCGCGTACTTGTTTTGAACAAATCGGACATAGCGGACGAAAAATTATCCATGCGATGGCAGAATTGGTTTATAACAAACGGAGTAGATTGCATTCTGGCAAATTCAATGACCGGAACCGGCATAATGCCTCTGAAGAACAGGTTGAAAGAATATGTTTCAGAAGAATTCGAAAGAAAAAAACTCAAAGGTCTTAAAAGCATCAAGATAAAGACGATGGTCGCAGGCATACCGAATTCGGGCAAATCTTCTTTTATAAACAGAATATCAGGCAGAAACAGCGCCAAAACAGGAGACAGACCCGGAATAACCATCGGCAAGCAATGGATAAGACTCGATGAAGGGATAGACCTCTTGGATACGCCGGGCATCCTGTGGCCTAAATTCGAAAATGAGGAAATTGCCCTTAATCTTGCATTCACAGGCGCAATCAAAGACGATGTTTTTGATAAGATCGAAGTTGCGGCAAAACTGGCGGAAAGATTGCTCTCGCTTTGTCCGGAGAAAATGAAAGACAGATATGGGGATTTCGGAAATGATGCGAAGGACAGATACGAACTTTTACAGATTATCGGCAAGCGCAGGGGCTTTCTTTCCAAAGGCGGAGAAGTAGATCTTCTCAGGACCTCGATAATATTGCTGGATGAGTTCAGGTCCGGCAGGATAGGCAGGATAACCCTTGAAGTTCCTCCAAGATGACTCTTTTTTCATATGCTTGAATTTCCCGAGTGACTTTGATTCTTCAGGTGAGGTAATATGGACGATATCGGGCAAAATATTTCTGACAAAGAAAAAGAACGTTTAAAAAAAATGTGGCATTACGAAAACGTCGCATTTGATAAGGGCTGCAGGGTTATAGCGGGGATAGATGAGGCCGGTCGCGGCCCTCTGGCGGGGCCTGTTTTCGCAGGCTGTGTAATACTGCCGAAAGGAATTTTGATCCCCGGTCTCAACGACTCGAAAAAAGTATCCGAAAAGAACAGGGACAAGCTTTTCGATGAAATTGCTTCATGCGCTGTTTCCTGGGCTGTCGGATCCTGCTGCGCGGAAACGATCGACAGGATAAACATCCTGAATGCCACAAAGCTATCAATGCTTTCCGCGTATGAAAAGTTGGGCATAGAAGCAGATTATATTCTCATCGACGCATTGACAGTAGGCTCGATTTTAACGGCTCAGCAGGGGATAACTCACGGAGACAGTTTAAGCGCATCGATAGCGGCCGCGTCGATTATGGCAAAAGTCAGCAGAGACAGAGTCATGAAAGAATTTGATGAGCTCTATCCTGAATACGGATTTAAAAAGCACAAAGGCTACGGCACAAAAGAGCACATTTCAGCTATTCGCAAGTATGGACCGTCTCCTATCCACCGGATGAGTTTTCTCGGAAAAATCCTCGAAAAGGAAGAACTGCTTTGATCAAAAACAAAAGGGCCCTTGGTGAAAATATAGAAACTGAAGCGTGCCGCTGCTTGATTAAGAACGGATACCGAATCATAGAGAGGAATTTCAGGGTTGGCAGATTCGGAGAAGTAGATATTATCGCTTCTGAAGGAGAGTCAATTTGCTTTGTAGAGGTTAAGGGAAGAAGCTCCGACATCTTCGGAACTCCCGCGGAGGCAGTTAATTTTCGCAAGCAAGCCACCATCAGAAAGCTTGCCTCGATTTACCTCGGAAGGACCGGAAACAGCGAAATAAACATCAGATTTGATGTAGCGGAAGTCTATTTCAAAGCAACCCCGATCGATTTTCGAATAGAACGCATAAATCTTATCAAAAACGCTTTCTGACAAAATCCGTCTAATGAAAGATTCAAAGAATAAACTTGCATATCCGCAGAAATTATATTAAAATGTCCGATAAGAATAGCGGAGTTGATGTCGCGTTAAAACGCCGCATCAACAGAGGAGATGCCTTGATGACAAAATTCACCGATATGAGCAGGCAGGAATTGATGCAGGAACACGAGCTTCTGATATCCAGATACAATACATATAAGGACATGGGACTTAAACTTGACATGTCCCGGGGGAAGCCTTGCAAAGAGCAGCTTGATCTTATAAACGGAATGTTCGACGAATCTGTTTTACATGGCGATTACAATTGCGAAAACGGAACGGACAGCAGGAATTATGGTATTATCGACGGTATTCCGGAATTGAAGCGCATATTTGCCGAGCTCTTGGATATAAGCGAAAATGAATTGATAGTCTCAGGCAATTCAAGTCTTAACATTATGCATGATATGATTTCAAGAGCTCTGCTTCTCGGAGTTGCTCAAAATGACAGACCCTGGAAAGAATACAGCTCAGTGAAGTTTATATGCCCGTCTCCCGGTTACGACAGGCATTTTGCGATCTGCGGGCTATATGGAATCAAAATGCTGCCGGTCAAAATGAATCCTGACGGTCCGGACATGGATGCGGTAGAGAAACTGGCTGTCGAGGATGCCTCTGTAAAGGGGATCTGGTGCGTTCCTCAGTACAGTAATCCTGAGGGCATAACATATTCAAACCGCGTAGTTGAAAGACTTGCAAAAATGGAGACAAAGGCAAATGATTTCAGGATCTTTTGGGATAACGCATATTTTGTCCATGATCTATATGAAGAGAAAAAAGAGCGAGTAATGAATATTATCAAAGAGTGCAAGGCGGCGGGAAACCCCGACAGGCCTTATGTTTTTGCATCTACGTCCAAGATCACATTTCCGGGCGCGGGAGTTTCCGTGATTGCTTCAAGCAAAGCAAATATCGATTACGCCAAGGATCAGATCAAGATCCAGACCATCGGTCCCGATAAGATAAATCAATTAAGACATGCGAGATTTCTTAAATCAGCGCAAGATATATATGAGCTTATGCGCAGGCATGCGGAGATAATAAGGCCGAAATTTGAAGCCGTAAATTCTGTTTTGACCGAAGAATTGGCAGGAAAGGGCATTGCGTCATGGACGACTCCGGCAGGGGGCTATTTTATGAGCTTCAGCACAGTTGAAGGATGCGCTAAAAGAATAGAAACTTTGGCAAAAGAGGCGGGACTTGTTCTTACTCCCGCAGGAGCGACATACCCCTACGGCATCGATCCGAATGACAATAATATCCGGATATCTCCGACAGTTCCGCCGCTTGATTCCCTCAAACTTTCAATGCATCTGTTTTGTGTCTGCGTTCAGATAGCTGCGGCGGAAAAACTGATGAAATAATTTACTCGGCGCAGGGCAAACATATTCTTTGCTAATTCAAATGCCTGTCTTTGCAGGCATTTCTTGTGGATTTTATGGCAATGAAAGTGTATAATTATTTCATAAATTTCGCAGATGACATTGCGTCAAAAACAAAGCCAAGGAGCTGCCGCCATTGAGTAGCGCATATGAAAGCCCTTTTAAAAGCAGATATTCCAGCAAGGAAATGCAATACCTCTTTTCCTCCGACATGAAATTCCGCACATGGAGAAAGCTGTGGATAGCGCTGGCCGAATCTGAAAAGCAGCTTGGCTTGGCCATAACCGATGAGCAGATCAGTCAAATGAAGAAATTTCGCGATGATATCAATTATGAGGCAGCCGAATCAAAAGAAAAAGAAGTCAAGCATGATGTAATGGCTCATGTTTTTGCTTTCGGCGAACAGTGTCCACAGGCCAGAGGGATCATCCATCTGGGTGCGACTTCATGCTTTGTGGGAGATAACGCAGATCTTATAATAATGCGCGAGGCCTTGCATCTGGTACAGGGGAAGATATTAGCTGTTATTCGCAATCTTTCCGAATTCGCACTCAAGTACAGATCCATGCCGACACTTGGCTATACTCATTTTCAGCCCGCTCAGCTTGTTACGGTAGGCAAAAGAGCATGTATTTGGATAAATGATCTCAAAACAGACTTTGATGATCTGAATTATATATCAGACTCAATAAAGCTTCTGGGAAATAAGGGCACTACAGGCACACAGGCAAGTTTTCTTGAATTGTTTGACGGAGATCATGACAAAGTCAAACGCCTGGATGCTCTTATTGCTTCAAAAATGGGCTTTACAGGCACTGTATCAGTTTCCGGACAAACATATTCACGCAAACATGATAGCAGGATACTGAACGTTCTCAGCGGAATTGCGCAGAGCGCTCATAAATTCGGAAACGATTTGCGTCTGCTTCAAGGTCTCAAAGAGATAGAGGAGCCTTTCGGAAAAGAACAGATCGGCTCATCCGCGATGGCTTACAAGCGAAATCCGATGAAGTGCGAAAGGATATGCTCGCTGGCAAGATATGTGATCACTGACGCCTTGAATCCTGCTGTGACCGCTTCGGCGCAATGGCTCGAAAGAACGCTTGACGATTCTGCAAACAGAAGAATAAGCATTTCCGAGGGATTCCTTGCGGTTGATGCGATTTTAAATTTGTATATTGCAGTCTCTTCCGGAATGACCGTATATCCTAAGATCATAGAAAAACATGTATATGAAGAACTGCCTTTCATGGCAACAGAAAACATCCTGATGGAAGCTGTAAAAAGGGGAGGGGACAGGCAGGCGCTTCACGAGAGGATACGCGTTCATTCCATGGAAGCTTCGCATCGCATAAAAGTCGAAGGCCAAAACAATGATTTGCTTGCCAGAATATCAAACGATAAGGCATTTGGATTTTCGAGCGGGGAATTGGATAAAATAATTGATCCCGCGGATTATACGGGTCGCGCTCCGGAGCAAGTCGAAGAGTACATCCAAAATGAAATCGATCCT
Source organism: Eubacteriales bacterium (assembly GCA_028703215.1). Classification (GTDB taxonomy): domain Bacteria; phylum Bacillota; class Clostridia; order Acetivibrionales; family STF1-152; genus STF1-152. The sequence continues at coordinate 13,442 of JAQVNH010000004.1, read as the reverse complement.
CTTATTAAAAGCTTCAGTCAGGATCTTCCCGAAATTAAAATCGATTATTAGAGAACCAAAACAATTCTTGAATCCGGTCATATTTTGATGTAATATTAGATAAGACGTGTTTACATGTTAATGATTTATCGCGAGGTGCAGAAATGATCAATAAATTCAGTGATGTTCCGCTTTATTCACAGTTAAAGCAAATGATAGCAGAAAAGATAGAAAACGGGGAATATCCGCCGGATTCGAAAATCCCTTCCGAACAGGAATTTTGCGAGGAATTTGAAATCAGCCGCCCCACGGTAAGACAGGCAATCAATGAATTGACGAACAACGGGCTTCTTTACAGAATGAAGGGCAAGGGCACATTTGTGACTAAATTGAAGTCTGTAATCGAAATAAAGAATTACAACGGCTTTACTGATTCCATTTTGGACAGCCAGGTCCCGGGTGATCGGGAGTTTATAAGGACCGGTGTCGTTTCCAATAAGAAATTAAAATTTCTGAACGAAATATTCAATATAGTATCAGGTCAGGGATTGGAGAATGAATTTGCCGAGCTTATTTTTACATCCAAAGCTAACGGCGAGGTGATATCGCTGAATAAATCATACATTCCCTTGTCCTTGTTTCCCAACATACTTCAGGATGTAAAGAACAAAAAACCTTCATACGATATTCTGATGGGGAAGTATCCGCTTTTGCCTTCCAGATCAAAAAGCACTCTTGATCTGACCTATTCGGATCAAACCGATGCCCAATATCTGAAGATGCAAATAGGGCAGCCTGTTATAAGGATCGAAAACGTATTGAGCTCAAAAAGCTCGCAGGTAGTGGAATACGTGATATCAAAATATAAAGCCGGAAAATGCAGGCTCATGTTTGAGCACAACAAATAGCACTTATTATAATCGCGATCTATCTTATTCGTATCCCGTAAATCATTTGGCCTCGTGTGCCTATGACCGCCATGTCGTTGTATACGACAGGCGAGCCTTCCATATTTGTTCCAAGGCTTATTTTACTTATCTCCTTACCTGAAATGCCTTCAAAAAGCCTCATGTATCCGCCGGAATCGCAAACCAGGAGATAGGACTTGCCGTTCTTTGTATATATGTCTACAGGCGAACTCCAGCAGTAAAAATCAAGATCGACACTCCATACGACCTCTCCGGTTTTTCGATCGAACGCTATCATTCTGCCGCTGTTGCCGTTTCCGTATTCTGTTACTTTTGCGATGTTGAAGATAACAAGATCGTCGATGTCATTCTTGCCCAAAACCGGCGCAGAAAGAGCTCCGCCGTTGGAGTAATCATTAAAATAGCATCTTACCGGATATTCCCAAATCAGTTCTCCGGTGAAAGCATTGATTTTCCTGATAAAAGAGCTCCCGCCGGCACCCTGCAAGTCGACTTCGCATGCAGTATAGACATAAGCTTCATTTACGCCGACTTCTTCGATCATGAGGCTGCTGTCGGTATCATCGCTGATATTCCTTACCCAAACCGGTTTGAGCGTGTTTACGTCGATACATTGAAGCAATCCTGTGTTATCGGCGAAATAAAGATAATTCCTGAATGCGACAGGGGAGGACTCTATGCCGACCCTCGCATTATAAGGCGATTTGTACCTGAAACGGATGGTTTCGGGATCGATGGAGATGGATCCCGCGACGGGATCGTATTGTGTATTGAGGTTTACAACATATAATATTCCGTTTTCACCAACCTGGAATAATGTGTCGGTTTCAGCGTCGACAATCGAGCTGCCGTCAAATCCTGCCCAGGCTCTGTAAGCATAGGAATCATATCCGTTTATAAACATAAGCTGCTTGGAATCTATCAGACTGAATATCCTGAATCCAAAAGGACCGTCAACGATTTTTCCTCCCGATTTTATAGAACCGACGCCTTGACCTGCATATAAAAGGGGAATGCCTCTGGGATCGATGCTTACGCTTCCTTTATGAGGATATCCCACGTTTATAGGAGTTCTTGTCTGCTCGCCGTCTTCCAGATCGTAAAAATATATTTTCCCGTCAAGAGTCGCATAAATTACCTCAGTCAAATCGTCTTTTTGCTTTTTGTCATCGAAAATATTCATCATTTGCTTTAGGTCGTCATCCCATTCAACTATCGAGGCCTGGCCTGTCCAGCCGACGCCGGTCCAGTTATAGCCGGTGTTGTCTATAATATTTCCGTTTGTTTTCTGCCAGGCGATTTCAAGTTTTCCTTCTATATCATCCAATAATCCGTACTGAGATGTATCCCGGTAATTATTTCCTCTGAATGCGGTGATCCCTTTGAGCGAGGTGTATTCATCCGATGGCTCAAAATATATCTTGTGTTCACGTTCGTATTCAGAAATAATATTTCCGCCGGATATTATCTGATATGAATAACCGCTGAAGTTTTCCGGAAGGCATTCCGCCACAACATGCTTTTCAGTAAAAGCTTCAGTAGTAGTGGGCACAGGTTCTGTGGTTGTGGGTGCCGTTTCTGATTCGGTGGGGGGCGATGAAGTTGTTGTAGTTGTGATCGTTGGTTTTGAGGTGATATCAGTTTCGGTCGTATTTTTTATAATTCCAAACAAACCATATTTAAATACCCATATTAAAAAAAATACAATAAACATTGAAATTAAAATGAAGAGAGTGATCCTTAATAAGATCCTTTTGTCAGATTTGCGCTTTTTCATGATTTTTATCCTTTCTGTTTGTTTCAATTTATATCTTTGTATTATAACAAATTATACAATAGATTAAAACAGCAGGCGACGGGGCAGTATTATCAGAATAATGCTTGATATTATATAATGTATGTGTTAAAATACTTTTATATTATTCAACATAATAAAAATTATGTTGAATTGAGGGGATGAAAAATGGAAGATTATACTGAAAGCATTCCACCGTTCCTAAATGACTTCTTTATTTACCTTGAAACCATCAAAGGTAAATCTCCAAATACTATAAAATCTTATTTCTATGATCTCAGAGTTTTCTTTCGTTTTTATAAAATACACAAAAAACTTATTCCCTCCGATACCGATTTTGATGCCATAGATATTTCGGATATTTCTCTTGAACAAATCAATACAGTCACTTTAACAGATTTATATTCGTATCTTTCTTTTATAAGCCGTTCCCGCGAAAACATCGCCAGCTCACGCGCCAGAAAAGTCGCAAGCTTAAAATCGCTGTTCAATTATTTATTTACAAAGCTTAATGTACTTGACACAAATCCCGCTTCTGAACTCGAATCGCCTAAGATCCTGAAAAGTCTTCCCAGATATCTGAATATTACCGAAAGCAAAAACCTGCTTTCTGCTATAAACGGTAAATACTCGGCACGCGATTATGCGATAATAACCTTGTTCCTGAACTGTGGAATGCGGCTTTCAGAGCTTGTCAGCATAGATCTTGACGATATTTCGAATAATCAATTGACAATAATTGGGAAAGGCAACAAAGAAAGGGTAATACCGCTGAATTCCGCATGCCTGGATGCCATAGCCGAATACCTCAAGGTCCGCCCCGTAAATGGAGTCAAGGATAAAAAGGCCATGTTTGTAAGCAGCAGAAAACAGAGGATAAGCAACAGCATGGTGCATAGTCTTGTTAAAAAGTATATTCGTGAAGCCGGTCTGGATCCGCGCAAATATTCAGCCCACAAGCTCCGCCACACTGCCGCAACGCTTATGTACAAGCATGGACATGTCGATATTCGAGCCCTGCAGGAGCTTCTCGGACATGAAAGCATATCAACAACAGAAATATATACGCATCTCGACAAGCAGCAGCTCAGAGAAGCAGTCGACAGCAATCCCATTTCGGATTTCAAAGCCGGCGAGCCCGATTAGAGATGAGATTTCTTTACATTTTTTTGCAAATAAAATATAATAAGACGATGTGTTTTGGGTACTTGATCGCAGGTCATTTGCCAAAGATAAACCTAAATGAGGTAATGCTGTAGATGAATTCGCGCAGATTCTATTTCGTTATTACTGTTTTTATATCTATATTTCTCTTCATCATAGGGATGCTTCTTCTCAAGACCTACAATGCAGATAACTCGACCTTCGCATTTATTGACAGACCGGAATCCACTTATGTAAGCGGAAAAGAGACTATTATACCGGATCATGAGTCTATTAACGTGCTTTTTCTTGTCGGAGATAAATGGGAAGAAAATACTGACACAATAATTCTGGCTAATTTCAACACAGGTTCCGGAAAACTAAGTCTTATCTCGATTCCGCGCGATACCAAGGTCGATATCGAAGGCATGACGATACCGAAAATCAATGCCGTCTATGCGAGAAGCGACGGTAAAAATGAGATATTGAAATGCGTTTCGGATCTTTTGGAAATCGAGGTCAAATATTACGCATACTTTAATTTAAGCACATTTCGCGAAATAATTGACATGCTCGGAGGCGTGGACATCAACATCCCCGCCGATCTTCACTACGATGATCCGGTGCAGAATCTGCACATTCATTTCAATAAAGGACTGCAGCATCTTGACGGTAATAGATCCGAGCTGTATCTGAGGTTTCGCAAACCCAACAATGACGAGTTTTCCGATGAATTGCTCAAATATTACGACGGTTCGGACATTAAGCGCATAGAGGCGCAAAAGAATTTTATAACGGAATTGATAAAACAAAAAGCAAAGTTGTTTTATTTTGCCAAGCTAAGCGAAATAATCAATACTATTTATAACAATCTTCAAACGAATATACCGATTGGAAACGCCATTGAACTTGTTCAATACGGGATCGGATTTGAAGCCTCTGATCTGGCCGTCTATTCCCTGCCCGGCACCGATCAGAATATAGGAGAGCAAAGCTTTTTCATAAGCAGTAAATTAAGAACCGCAGACATTATTAAGGAGATAACCGGCACAGAATAGGAGAATATTGATGTTTGACTGCCACCTGCATTCAGAGTTGTCCTTCGACAGCAAAATGCTTCCCGAGGAAGCCTGTATAAAAGCTATTGATATAGGTTTGAAAGGCATAGGGTTTACCGACCATTATGAATATTTCAAAATAGCGACCGGTGAGAACGAACCGTTCGATTTTGGCAAATTGAATACATTTATTAAATACCTTAGAGAAAAATACAGCAAAAGAATAATTGTTCTTAAAGGCGTCGAAGTTGACATCCAGCCTCATACGATCGACATCACAAAAGCTGTTTGCCTGAAAAATGATTTTGATTATATCATTGGTTCGATACACGTTATTGATGGAATGGATCCATATCATCAGGATTATTACGAAGGGATCAGCAAATATGAAGCCTATCGGAAATACCTCGAAAAAGTATATTATATGATAACTCATTTTGATGAGCTTGATATTGTGGGACACATAGATTATATAACAAGATATCCTCATTATGATGATAGGACATTAAGATATAATGATCATATCTCAATATTGGATGCTATCCTTGAATATGTCGCTAAAAATAATAAAGGCCTTGAATTAAACACCAAATCATACTTCCCTTTCCCGGGCAGAAATATAATAAGTCCCGACATTTCTATTTACAAACGTTTTAAAGAACTTGGCGGCGAGATAGTTTGTCTTGGCTCTGACGCGCATCGATGCGATGCGGTCGGATATAGATTCCCCGAATTTGCCGAATCTCTCAGTAATGCGGGATTCAAATACGCTGCCTATTTCGAAAACAAACAAGTTAAATATTACAAGCTTTGAGAGCTATGAATTTTTGAGGTTTTGTTCACACGGAAGTGTCGAACCGCCATAGGGCATAATAATTACTCCCGCATCCCTCCCGCATTCCTTAAATGCGCTTTTAAGTGCGTCATCCACCGAATCGAACGGAACCATAAACATTTTTCTTACAAGAGAGTCATCGAGGTCCGAAACCATATATATCCGCGCCTTTTTTTGCACAAGCGCTATTGCTGCGGCTTTATGTCCTCCCAGTTCAAAATGCGAGCATATTTTATTTATGATGTCTTCCGGTGACTCAGCTTCGTTTATCCATCTTTCAAAAACCTTTTCTCCGAGGCCTTCCGCACATTGTGCGACAAAAATGATGATTCCCCCGTCCTTTACGGCATGCTTTGCATTATCCAAAGATTTTTGCGCCTGATACACATTAATATCCTTGGGATAACCTCCGGGAGTCGTTATTACGATTTCCGCGCGTTTCGGAATTCCAACGCTGTATAAGCTGTCAAGATATTTGCACCCTTCTCTGTGCGCTGATATGTGGTGTCCTGCGAAGGCTTTTAAAATCCTTTTCTTTTCATCCAGCACAACATTTATTATAAAGTCGATCGGCACAAAATCAGCCACATCATCTATGTCCTGCCTTACAGGATTTCCATCTATATAACCTGCTCTGGCTGCATCCAGTATCATTTTGCTATGATTCGCCTGTATTGCTTTCGGTGTTGATACCCCCGGCATTATTGCCTTTGCTCCCCCGCTGTAACCTGCAAAATAATGGTATTCTATATTGCCCAGACAGATCCTTCTGTCTGCCTCGGCAACTTTTTTGAAAATTTCATAAGGCGTTCCGGATTTTGAAGATCCGACAGCTACGCAATCCGTGACATCGCTGTCCAGACATTTGATTTTGCCGTAAAGCGCCTCCCCCATCAAGTACTTTTTTTCTTCCTCCGTATGTTTTCTGTGGTTTCCCAATGCAAACACAACGGTCATATCAGATTCGGAGCAGCCGGCTTCTATCAGGCGGTTTACCAATACAGGCAAAACAACTCTTGTAGGCATCGGTCTGGTAATGTCGCTGGTTATGATCACTATCTTTTCGCCCGGTTTGAATATTTCTCCGATCGTTCCTGTGCCAATGGGATTATTGAGGGCATGCTCTATCTCTTCTGTTTCATCTGTGATATTGTTTGAACAATTCAATTGAAGAATCTTGATTATATTTTCTTCATCGATATCAAAAGACAGATTTGATTTACCGTAGCCAAATTCTATTTTCATTTCTTAGACTCCTCTTCATCCTTTATTTTAACTGAATCTTCTGAATATGTATCTGAATATATATTCCCCATCGATTCTTTCATTTTTTCATTTTTGTCGATTGTTTCATTCGTGCTTTTTCTAAGCGCAAATAAGGCATAAGCAATAAAAATCACGATATATAATGCTCCGCTTAAAACTTCCTGCCATCCGATAAACATTATGTTAATCATTAAAAGAACGAACAACAGCAGAAGAAGCCACGCTCCTATTCTTTTAAGCATCACTTTTTCCTCCTTTTCAGCAGCCACTCCCTGATCTTCCCTTCGTAACCGTTTTCCGAGGGATCATAATACACAGTCCCTTTTATTTCATCAGGAAGATATTGAAGATCCACGATATTGCCCGGGTAATCATGGGCATATTTGTAGCCATCTCCGTAACCAAGTTCCCTCATGCCTTTTACAGCTGCATTTCTTAAGTGCATTGGAACTTCTCCCGTACGCTTGTTTTGCACATCATTCATTGCAGAATCGATCGCTTTTATGACTGAGTTTGACTTTGGACTGGCAGCTACCATTATTGCCGCATGTGTCAGTATTATTCTGGCCTCCGGCATCCCTATCATATCAACTGCCTGAGCTGCCGCTGCTGCTAAGATCAGTGCGTTGGGATTTGCCATTCCAACATCTTCAGATGCGCATATCATTATCCTTCTGGCTAGGAACATTGGGTCTTCACCCGCATATAAAGCTCTTGCAAGATAAAAGGAAACTGCATCGGGATCGCTTCCGCGCATTGATTTAATAAACGCGCTGATATTGTCGTAATGGCTTTCCGCAGATCTGTCAAAGGTTATAACTCTCTTTTGAACGCTTTCCATGGCCGTATCGAGCCCTATGCGTATTCTCCCGTCCTTGCCCGGTTCTGAGGTCAGAACAGCCAATTCCAGACCGTTTAGCGCTATTCTCGCATCTCCGTTGCTTATGTCTGAGAGAAATTCGAGGACATCTTCTTCGATATCAAGCTCGTAATTTCCAAGACCTCTCTCTTTATCTGACAAGGAATTAGCCAGGATTTTAAGAATATCAGCTTTTTCAAGGGGTTTGAGCATAAATACCGAAGATCTAGAAACCAGGGATTTGTTTACAGTAAAAAAAGGATTTTCGGTAGTCGCGCCGATCATAACTATCGTGCCGTTTTCAACATAAGGCAAAAGAGCATCCTGCTGCGCTTTGTTAAATCTGTGGATCTCGTCTATAAAAAGAACCGTCCTGCCGTTTTTATTAAGCAATATGTTCTGGGCATCCTCGGCTACCTTTTTTATATCCTTTACGCCCGCTGAAACGGCATTAAGCTTTTCAAAATTGGATTTGGTCGTCAGAGCGATTATTTTGGCCAATGATGTCTTCCCGGTGCCCGGAGGGCCGTATAGTATTATTGAGGATATTCTGTCGGCTTTGATCATTCTATATAACAGTTTGCCTTTTCCGACAATATCCTCCTGCCCTGCGAACTCTTCGAGATTTCTCGGACACATTCTGTAGGCCAGAGGTTCTTTCAATTATTATTTCTCCCTAAATAATTATTCATATATGGGATATTTTTTCAGGAGCGCATCGACTCTTTTTTCGATCTGTTGTTTTGAGCTAGCCATATCCGTCAATGAAATCGCGATTATTTCAGCGATTTCTTCCATATCCTTTTCTTTCATTCCCCTCGTTGTGACTGCAGGAGTTCCAAGTCTTATTCCGCTTGTGATGAACGGGCTTTTTGCGTCGAATGGTATCCCGTTTTTATTGACCGTTATATTTACGTCATCAAGCAGCAGTTGAGCATCCTTCCCTGTCACATTCTTGTCGCTGAGATCGACCAGCATCAGATGATTGTCGGTTCCTCCAGAAACGATCTTGAATCCGTTCCTCATGAGCGCATTGGCAAGAGCCTGGGCATTTCTGACTGTCTGTCTTTGCTTTTCATTGAATTCTTCACTCATTACCTCTTTGAAGTTGACAGCCTTTGCGGCGATCATGTGCATAAGCGGACCTCCCTGGATTCCCGGGAATATGGCGCTGTCAATGGCTTTCGCGAATTCGCTCCTGCATAATATCATCCCGCCTCTGGGCCCGCAAAGTGTTTTGTGTGTTGTTGTAGTTACAAAATCAGCGTACGGCACAGGATTTGGATGTACTCCGGCAGCAACAAGCCCCGCGATATGTGCCATGTCGACCATCAGATAAGCGCCGGTCTCGTCCGCGATCTCCCTGAAAAGCTTAAAATCTATTATCCTGGGATACGCGCTCGCGCCTGCGATTATGAGTTTAGGCCTGTGCTCTTTTGCAAGCGTTCGGACCTGATCATAATCTATAAGGCAATTGTCTTTTCTTACTCCATAAAAAACCGCATTAAAGTATTTCCCTGAGAAATTTTTTGCCATTCCGTGGCTTAAATGTCCGCCATGTGAAAGATCCATGCCGAGTATGGTATCTCCGTGAGTGAGGATGGCGAAAAACACAGCCATATTAGCCTGCGCTCCCGAATGGGGCTGCACATTCGCATGATCGGCGCCGAATATTTTTTTGGCTCGCTCACGCGCAAGATCCTCAACCATGTCGACGTACTCACAGCCGCCATAATATCTTTTCCCCGGATATCCTTCGGCATATTTGTTTGTAAGCGGAGTTCCCATTGCCTCCAAAACAGCTTTGCTGACAAAGTTTTCCGAAGCTATAAGCTCGATTTTATTCCTTTGTCTGCCGATTTCCTTTTCTATGGCTTCCGCCGCGTCGATGTCTATCTTTCTTATCTCCTTGAGCTCAAACATGCTGCCCCTCCTTGTTTACTTTTGCGAATATTTTATTGTGATTATAATCCACGCTTTTATCGGTGTCAATTTTCAAATGAGCAATATTCTCTTATGTGTTCTTTATGACAACTTTGTAAAGCTCGTCCGTTTCGGGAGCTTCCATTTCTCTTACATTGTTTTTTATTATTAGTTTTCTGGCCTTATCTTCAGTGATTTCACCGATAACAGTTGCCTTTACGCCGGTACCTGCAAGCAACCGAATAAGCCTGTCAGGGTCTTTTATTGTTATCAGCATGCATCCGCTTGATATTAGTTTGAATGCGTCTATCCCGTAGTGTCTGCATATTTTTAATGTTGTCTCTGTAACCGGTATTTTATCGGGATATATTTCTGCTCCTTTTCCTGATGCCTCGCATATTTCCCAAACCGCTCCGAATACGCCGCCCTCAGTCACATCATGCATTGCGCTTGCCCCTTCTTCGGCCGCGATCAAGCCCTCTTTAAGGACGCTTATTCTTTCGATATATTTTTGCGCTTCACTGATACTCCCGCCGTCGAGAAAGGTGCTGAGTTCATTTTGCATATCATAGGCTATAATTGCGGTGCCTTCCATTCCCGCATATTTTGTCAGTACTATCTTGTCTCCGGCCCGGGCGCCGGATGATGTTACCATCAGGTCTTTTTTTACTTTTCCAACACAAGTCGTGCTTATGACAAATCTTTTTACGGCATCGGTTATCTCTGTGTGCCCTCCTATTATGTCGGCATTAACAAGTCCGGCTGCTGTGCACATCTGATCCATTATATTCTCAATATCCTCTTTTTTCGCACTCGGAGGGGCGAGGATCGTTACCATGAGTCCAACCGGTTCCGCCCCGCAAGAAGCAAGATCATTGCACGCTACATTAACAGCAAGTGTTCCCAGATTGTTCAGAGCTCCTGTGATGGGATCGCTTGACAGAACGCATATGTCTTTTTTGAAATCGATAGCGCTGCAGTCCTCTCCTATTCCGGGTCTGAGCAGGACTTCTTTTCTGTTGCTCTTTATTTTTCCTATAACTATTTCATGCAGCAGCTTGTTTGGCAGTTTTCCTATTTTCAATCGGACCACCCTCAGTTTTTGATTTATCACATTTAATATTATATCGGATTCTTCTATAAATGTCGTTCAATATGCTTATCTTATATATGCTGGTTCAATATCAATTATTTCGATACTGTCGATGGCATCTGCTGTAAGCTCGTCTATGTTCAGCGATTTTTCGGATTTTATGATTTCTTTCGTTAAAGGCCTTATATTTGGATGTTTTGCCACAAATACGGTACAACAGTCTTCAAATGGCAGGATAGATGTGTCATATGTGTCTATCTTCCTTGCGATATCAACTGTCTCGTTTTTGTCGATCCCTATAAGCGGTCTGAAAACAGGCATTTTAACGACCTCATTGATCGCGTTAATGCTTTGTATAGTCTGACTCGCGACCTGGCCGACGCTTTCTCCTGTTATAAGAGCCTGACATCCTGATTTTGCCGCAAGCGCTTCGGCGATCCTCATCATAAATCTTCTTGTTATTACGGTCCCTTCGTCCAAAGGACATTTTTCATTTATTGCCAGTTGTATCTTTGTGAAAGGAACGATGTGCAGTTTTATCGCCCCGCAGTATATCGACAATATCCCGGCGAGCTCTTTGACTTTTTCAAGCGAGCGCTCGCTTGTGAACGGAGGACTTTGAAAATGGACAGCATTCAGGCCCAAGCCCCTTCTCGCCATCATCCATCCCGCCACCGGGCTGTCGATCCCTCCGGAAAGCAGAAGCATTCCTCTTCCGTTTGTTCCTGCCGGAAGACCTCCCATACCCGGGATTATTTCTGTATATAAATAAGCTGATTCGCGAATTTCAATATATATGGTAAAATCGGGTTTCTGAACGTCAACTCTAAGGCGAGGAAATTTTTCGAGCACCTTGCCTCCTGCCAAAGCGCATATTTCAGGAGAATTGAGTTCGAAACTCTTGTCCGCTCTTTTGGCGATGATTTTGAATGAACTGAAATTATTTTGTTTCAGCAATTCTTCCGTGATCAAAATCGTTGTCCGGATGACCTCGTTGATTTCGCACGGTATCTTGACCGCATCGCTTGATGAAACAATTCCGAATACTTTCGAGACTGCTCTGATGCCTTTTTTTATGTCATAATCGTCAAATTCGGGTTCTAAAAATATCCTGCCCTGAGTTTTGATTATTTTTGACTCTCCAAGATTGCCCACTGCTTTTTTTATACTGTTTACCAGCATTTTTTCAAAATAAGGCCTGTTAAGTCCTTTCAGCATCAATTCCCCGCATCGCATCAAAATCACTTTCTTCATCTCTTGCAACCTTTCTGTTTTAAGGCTCGTAAAATCGGTACGATCTCAGTGAGTTCTTTTATTACCTGTCTGATTTCATCTTCGGTGCTGAACATGGAAAGGCTTATTCTGACTGCTCCATCGGCTGTTTTTTTGTCACAGCCCATTTCTGCAAGGACGTAGCTCTTGCCGCTTTTATTTGAATGACATGCGGCGCCGGCAGATATGAAGATGTTTTTCTGCTCAAGGCTGTGCAGCAGCACCTCTGATGTGATGCCCGGAAATGACACGTTCAGTATGTACGGAGAGGAGTTTTTGTCCGATATGACTACTGTGTTCTCTATATTTTTCAGAATGCCTTCCTTTAAAATTTCCTTTAATTTTGAGCAATGCTCATTATTTGATTCCAAATGCTCGTGGCATACTCTGGCTGCCATTCCGAATCCACAAATGCCAATGACGTTTTCAGTTCCGGATCTGATCCCGTATTCCTGTCCGCCGCCCAATAAGATCGGTTTTATCCTTACGGATTTATTTACATAAAGAGCGCCTGCTCCTTTGGGTCCGTGTATTTTGTGCGAGCTGAATGACATAAGGCTGATGTTGTCATTCTCAGGGTTTAGAGCTATTTTCCCATAAGCTTGAACTGCATCAGAATGAAATACTGTTTTAGGATTTGATTTGCGGATTATATTTCCGATTTCTCTTATCGGCTGCAGCGATCCGGTCTCGTTATTTATATACATGATGCTTACAAGCACTGTATCTGGACGCAACGCATTCGACAGTTCTTCGATTTTTACCTTGCCGCTGACGTCCGGTCTTATGTAATCAGCCTTAAAGCCTTTTCTCTCAAGATATTTTATCACTTCAAGCACTGACGGATGCTCGATGCTTGAGGTTATAATATGCTTTCCGTTTCTTGGATTGGCTTCGATATAACCTGCTATAGCCAGATTGTTTGACTCTGTGCCTCCCGAAGTAAAATAAATTTCTTTTGAACGGGCACCTATGGTTTCGGCTACAGAAGCTCTTGCTTCTTTTATGAGCATCTGCGCTTTCAGTCCCATCGAATGCATCGAGGAAGGATTGCCATAGCAGGTGCTCCCGATCAGTTTCATAAAATCGGTTACCTCGTCGTATGGTTTAGTAGTCGCGCTGTTATCCAAATAAATCTGATTATTGATCATCAACAGCTCCATCAGGAAATTTACGTGTTTTTTACACGTTACAGATTATATTATAATATATTTCGGAATTAAGAAAGGCCGGCTGGTCAAATTCCGATTCTTAGAGCTGCCGGTTTTTTTCACGGCTGTAATATGTTAT
>JAQVNH010000099.1 GCA_028703215.1 Eubacteriales bacterium | reverse complement strand
GCTTGATTTCAGGGGGAGCGGAATTTTTGCCGGAAACAGCGATGATATAGTGGTTGCGGTGCGTTATAGGATAAAGGTACCGGTTCCCCTCAGTATTTTAAAACCGCTCGAAATGGAGCAGAAAGCCGTTGCAGCAGCCTGGATGGGAGGAGACGATCCCAGACCTGCGGATGAGGAGGATATCTGGTCGCTCGACAATCTGAGCAGGGGAAGAAGGGTGCGGGAAATTTTCAAAGCAAATCTGCCCTGGTATTTTCCGGAAATATCCGCATTTAAAAACGGAACTGCAATACTTATCAGAAGTATCGACCTGACTGCAGCTTCATATCAGGACATGGAGACCATGAGTAAAACCATCCGCAAATATATAGATGACATTTTTGCTTACAACGGTCAAATAGCGCCATGGGGAGATGAAAAAATAACCATCGGGCCCGAAGAAATAATCGGAAAACAGCTTCTGCTGGTGATACCGCGCAATCCTGTATCTGAAAATGTCACCGAAATTCTCGGTCAATGCGCTGATTATGCTTCAGAAAAGGATATTTCGCTCGTCATTGAACCTTACGGCGTCAAAAAAGGAGTTCCGGATTGAAATACAGGTGATATGTTGGTATTATAAAACAGGGATCCGATCAGATATTTTGTAATTGCGACCGGCTGAATAATAGCATTGACACATGATATAATGAAAAGCATAAAATATAAAGGAGGCCGGCATGGATAATATTTACGAGCTTGCCTGCGAAGCGGCGGCATATATCTCAACCAGGCTGCCTTGCAAGCCGGACATCGCATTGATACTCGGCTCCGGTCTGGGAAACATCGCCGGCAAAATTGAAAATAAAGTTGAGATAAATTATAAGGACATTCCAAATTTTCCGACTTCGACTGTTAAAGGGCACGAGGGCAAAATAATAGCGGGGATCCTCGGAGGAAAATGCGTTATAGCAATGAAGGGCAGAGCCCATTACTACGAGGGATACGAGTTGTGGCAGGTGACATTTCCGATACGGGTCTTTAAATTAATGAATGTTGGAAATCTGATCGTGACAAATAGTTCGGGCGGAATCAACAGGAATTTCAAATCCGGAGATCTGATGCTCATAAGAGACCATATCGGCTTGTTTGCGCCTTCAGTTCTTCGGGGGCCCAATGACGAAAGATTCGGCGTCCGGTTTCCGGATATGAGTAAAGTTTATGATCCCGGTCTTTTACGGCTGGCGAGAGATGTCGCAAAAAGAATTGGGGCAGACATCAGGGAAGGCGTCTACACATTCCTTCAGGGACCTATGTACGAAACACCTTCTGAAATAAAAATGCTGGAGATGTTCGGAACCGATGCTGTCGGGATGTCGACTGTTCCCGAATCGACTGCGGCCGCCCATTGCGGAATGAAAGTTTTGGGTATTTCATGTATTACCAACTCGGCAACTTCCACACATAAAACTCCGCTGAGCCACGAAGAGGTATTAGCTGCGGCAAAAGCTGCCGAAAAGGTTTTTACGGAATACGCGATAGCAATAATATCTGCAATGGAAGTTAAAGATTCCTTAACTGAAACTTGACATAAATAATATTTGCAGGAGGAACAAATGTCGGAACAAGTAAGAATAGGGATTGTAGGGTTAGGCAAGATGGGAAGCGCTCACGCAAAAAGCATTACAGACGGCCTGGTGCCAGGAGGAGTCCTTGCCTGTGTGTGCGACACGGACGAACAAAAACTCAAATGGGCGAAAGAGAATCTTGGCGAAAATATCTTGAAATTTTCGAATGTCGATGAATTCTTGAACTGCCGACAGATGGACGGAATAATAATAGCAACTCCGCATTACGAACATTCTCCGGTTGCGATAAAAGCTTTTGAAAAGGGCCTTCATGTGCTTGTGGAAAAACCTGCGGGAGTTTATACCAAACAGGTCAGAGAGATGAATGAAGCCGCGAAAAAAGCCGGCACAGTTTTCTCAATCATGTTCTGTCTGCGTACTGACCCTGTTTATGCGAAGGTAAGGGAAATAGTCAAGTCGGGCGAGCTCGGCGAAATAAAGAGGACCAACTGGATAATAACCACGTGGTATCGCCCGCAAAGCTATTACGATTCATGCGGATGGCGCGCCAGCTGGTCGGGAGAGGGCGGAGGAGTACTCATAAACCAGGATCCCCATCAGCTGGACTTGTGGCAATGGATCTGCGGAATGCCGGTCAGAACCAGGGCATTTATGGGGTTCGGGAAATACCATGACATAGAGGTAGAGGATGATGTCACCGCTTATGTTGAATATGAAAACGGCGCAACAGGAGTATTTATAAGCTCCACCGGCGAGACACCGGGCAGCAACCGGCTTGAAATAGCGGGCGACAGAGGGAAGCTCGTGCTCGAAAACAATAAGATCATTTTCTGGAAACTGAAAGTTTCCGAGAGGCAGTTTAATAGAGAGTGTAAGGACGCTTTCGCTCAGCCGGAAGCGGAAAGGATCGAAATCGAAGCGCCCGGAGAATACACGCAGCAGCCTGGGATCATTCGGGACTGGGTCGGCGCGATCCTTAACGGAACCGAACTGCTTGCTCCCGGAGAGGAAGGGATTAAGGAGCTTCAGATCTCAAATGCGATGCATCTTTCCGCATGGACCGACAATTGGGCCGGCATACCGGTTGACGAAGAGCAGTTTTATAAAATTCTTATGAGGAAAGTTGAAAATTCCTCTTATATTAAATAAAAACATAACAGAATATAGAATTTTAATGACATAATAGCAGTAATATCACTACGCTTCTTTAAGATGCTAATGAGAGAAGAAAGATAAGGAGAATAAAAATGGTAAAACACGATATCAAGGATATCACACTGGCAGATAACGGGAAAATGCGAATCGAATGGGCAGACAGGCAAATGCCGGTCCTGGCGGGAATAAGGGAAAGATTTGAAAAGGAAAAACCGCTGAAGGGTATAAGAATGTCATGCTGTCTGCATGTTACCACGGAGACGGCAAACCTCATGCGAACACTTAAAGCCGGAGGGGCAGATGTAGTGCTGTGCGCCTCCAATCCGCTTTCCACTCAGGATGATGTTGCCGCATCACTTGTGAGAGATTTCAAAGTTCCTGTATTTGCAATCAAAGGAGAAAATAAGGAAACTTATTATAAGCATCTTGTGTCTGCCATCGAGCATAAACCTGAAATAACACAGGATGACGGAGCCGATCTCGTAGGACTGTTGCATAGTGATTATGCGGATACTTATCTTAAGGGCGTCATAGGCGGCACGGAGGAAACGACCACCGGAGTCATAAGACTGAAAAGCATGGAAAAGGACAAGGCACTCAAATTTCCGGTGCTTGCCGTGAACGAATCACAGACCAAGCATTTTTTCGATAACAGATATGGAACCGGACAAAGCACGCTTGACGGAATTATAAGAGCCACCAATATCCTGATAGCCGGCAGCACCTTCGTGATTTGCGGTTACGGATGGTGCGGCAAAGGTCTCGCTATGAGAGCGAAAGGCATGGGGGCAAATGTCATCGTTACCGAAGTAGATCCTGTGAAAGCGCTTGAGGCGGTAATGGACGGATTCAGCGTCATGAAGCTTATTCAGGCTATGCCCCGCGCGGATGTTGTTGTAACGGTAACGGGAGATCTCAATGTTGTTGATGCCGGACATGTCGAAAAAGCCAAGGACGGAGCGATAATAGCAAATTCGGGACATTTCAACGATGAGATAAATATCGCGGCTCTTGAAAAAATGTCGGTTTCAAAAAGGGAAGTAAGAAACTTTACTCAAGAGTACATATTAAAGGATGGAAGGAAAATTTACCTCCTGGCGGAAGGCCGGCTTGTCAATCTTTCTGCAGCCGAAGGGCACCCGGCGGTCGTAATGGACATGAGCTTTGCCAATCAGGCGCTCGGAGCCGAGTATATATGCAAAAATTCGGCAAAATTAAAACCGGGAGTTTATTTGATTCCGGAGGAAATCGACAGGGAAATCGCGCGTCTGAAACTCAAATCACTTGGCGTTCAAATAGACAAACTGACGCCCGAACAAAAAAAATACCTTGACTCCTGGAAGTCGGGAACTTAAAAGATCTGAAATTGACAGACAAGCTATCTGCCTTGACATAAACAAGGAGGGAAGCTATAATTGTTTTAACTTAATAGCGAAGCGGCAATGAAGAGAAAAGTAGACCTGTATGATCCGTTCAAGAGAGAAGGCGTCGCGGCTGAAAGCGCTTTTATCGGAAATCAGGCCGAATACCGTCCCGGAGCCGCAGAAATACCGCGTTGCGGTCAAATGAGAAGCAATTAGGGTGGAACCACGGGAGACAATGCTCTCGTCCCTTGTATTATATACAGGGACGGGAGTTTTATTTTTTAGAAATATGGAGGGAAGATCATGATAAATATTACATTGAAAGACGGCAGCATCAAGCAGTATGAAGAGGGAACAACGATACTTGAAGTCGCCATGAGCATCAGCCAGGGGCTTGCGAAGGTTGTACTGGCAGGCTCCGTTGACGGAGAAGTCAAAGACCTGATGCACAAACTTAAGAAAGACTGCGAAGTGAATCTTCTTAAATTCGAGGACGAGGGAGGCGCCAAGGCTTACAGGCATACCGCATCGCATGTTATGGCGCAAGCCGTGAAACGCTTGTATCCAAAAGCTAAGCTTGCGATAGGGCCTTCCATTGAGGACGGATTCTATTATGATTTTGACGTGGATAAGACCTTTTCAGCGGACGATTTTGAAAAAATCGAAAAGGAAATGGATGACATTATAAAGGCGGATCTGCCGGTAGAAAGATTTGTTTTGCCAAGAGCCGAGGCAGTCAAATTCATGGAGGACAGGCAGGAGGCTTATAAAGTGGAGCTTATAAAGGAATTGCCGGAAAATGAAGACATCTCATTCTACAGGCAAGGTGATTTTGTCGACCTTTGCGCTGGACCGCATTT
>JAQVNH010000098.1 GCA_028703215.1 Eubacteriales bacterium | reverse complement strand
AGTCATCGACGGCGAGCTCACACCTATCTTCTTTGGCAGCGCTATAACCAATTTTGGCGTTGAGCCATTTCTTAAGCAATTTATAAAAATGTCGCCGTCACCCGGTCCCAGAATGAGTGCCAATGGATATGTGGATCCTATTGCCGATAAATTTTCAGGGTTTGTCTTCAAGATCCAGGCCAATATGAATCCCCTGCACAGAGACAGGATAGCATTTATGAGGATAGTATCCGGCAGATTTGAGAAAGGCATGAGCGTATTCCATTCCGGAACCGGAAAAGAAATACGCCTGTCTCAGCCGCAGCAATTTATGGCACAAGACAGGATAATTACCGAAGAGGCTTTCCCGGGAGATATTGTAGGTTTGTTCGACACCGGGATACTAAAAATCGGAGATACGCTGACTGCTGATAAGGAAATCAAATATGAGGGTATCCCCCTCTTCCCCTCAGAGCATTTTGCCAAGATCTATGCGCCCGATTCCATGAAAAGAAAACAGTTTCTCAAAGGCATAAACCAGCTTTCGGAGGAAGGCGCCATACAGGTTTACAAGCAGGTCGACATAGGTGTCGAGGAACTTGTTATAGGAGCCGTCGGAGCACTCCAGTTCGAGGTTCTCGAATACAGGTTAAAGGGCGAATATGGTGTTGATATCAGACTTCAAAAACTGCCGTATCGATTTGCAAGATGGCTCGCCGGAGAAACAGTCGATCTAAATAAATTGAATCTTACCAGTTCAACTTTGAAAGCCAGGGATATGTGCGGCAGATATGTGCTTCTTTTTGAAAGCGAGTGGTCCATCAAATGGGCAAAGGACAAAAATAAAGGCTTGGAACTGACCGATATAGCCCCAACCGATATTTGACCGTTCTTTTCCGACTCTTGAACATTGTTTGACTAAGATAAATCCCTAGTTAAAAAGATTCCTGAAAAACTCTTTTATCGAACGGAACAAAAGTTCAAAAAATCCGGCTTTTTCAACATCTGCTATTGTTTCGATCTCCTCTTCGGCTAGAATCACCTCGTCGAGCATCACTGCGACTTTGCCTGCGACCGTTCCTTCTGTCACCGGCGCCGTCAGCTTTTCCGTGACAAATGACGGTTCCAAAACGATATCATCTATCCTGTTGATAGCCACCACAACGTCAAGGTCGCTCACCGCACGAAGCTCGACCTCCAGCTGTTTGCCTTTTGCCACGGGTATAGTTGAAATCAAATTGCCTTTTTTTATAGCATTCACTATTTTATAATTGTTGAAGCCGTAATCTAATATCTTGACTGTGGCATCAAATCTTTCGGAGTCGTCTTTGGTATTTAAGACAACTGCAATAAGCCTCATCCCGTCTCTTTCAGCAGTTCCCGCTATGCAGTATCCCGCTTCGTTTGTCCATCCCGTTTTTAATCCGTCCGCTCCGTCATATTCACCAAGCAGAGGATTTCGGTTGTACTGCACTATATTGTTATAGGTATATTCGGTCATTGACTCGATTTCGAGGATCTCCGGATAACTTGTTATCAGATATCGTGCCAGCGTCGCAATATCTCTGGCTGACATCTTGTGCCCCTCGGCCGGAAGACCCGATGAGTTCTTGAATGTGCTGGCGGTCATCCCCAGTTCTGCAGCCCTTCTGTTCATAAGTTTTGCAAATGATTCCTCGCTTCCGCTTATGTGCTCGGCTACCGCTATGCATCCGTCATTTGCGGACTGTACAGATATTCCTTTGATTATATCCCTGAATGGAGCTTTGCTTCCGACTTCAAGAAACATCCTTGTTCCTTCTGCCTTCCATGCTTTCTCAGACACATAAACCTGGTCGTCCCAGTTTGCGCTCCCGTTTTCAACAGCCTCATAACAAAGAAGAAGGGTCATCAATTTGGTTATGCTGGCAGGAGGAAGAGCCATGTCAGAGTCTTTTTCGAAAAGGACGGTCCCGGTCGAAAATTCTGTCAGGATCGCGGATTTTGCAGGAGTATCGAATCGACCCGCAGCAAAGCTGCTCTGCGGAAAAATAAGAATCGTGATAAGAAAAGCGGTCATCAGTATTTTAACTTTCTTTTTCATTAGTATTTACCCCCGTGTATTTATTATGCCTTGAATACTCCTTCAGGCTTCAAGTTCCTTGAGCCAAACCGCCGCCGAAGCGTCACTCGGCATCCTCCAGTCTCCTCTGGGAGAGAGGGCGACCGAACCGACCTTTGGTCCGTCAGGCATGCAGGAACGCTTGTACTGCTGGCTGAAAAACCTTGTAATGAAAACCCGGAGCCATTTTTTTATCTCATCATGAGCATACTTGCCCTCAAACGCAATAGCTGCAAGAAATAGTACTTTGCCGGGGTTTTCGCCATATCTGACAATATGGTAGAGAAAAAAGTCATGCAATTCGTACGGTCCGATAATCTGCTCTGTGTGCTGTTCGGAAATCCCGTTCTCTCCCGGTGGAAGAAGCTCCGGAGAGATCGGACTTGAGAGGATTCTGTGGAGCACTTCTCCTGCAGGTTTATTCGCCGCATTGTCAGCTGCCCATTCCACAAGATATTTTACCAATGTCTTTGGGATCCCGCAGTTTACAGAATACATAGACATATGATCTCCATTGTAAGTTGACCATCCCAGCGCAATTTCCGAAAGATCCCCTGTTCCCACTGCAATGCCCTTTTGCATATTCGCGATATCCATAAGGACTTGAGTTCTTTCACGAGCCTGAACATTTTCATAGGTGCTGTCGTGATTTTCGGCGTCATGTCCTATGTCTCTGAAGTGTGCGGAGCACGCCTCCCTGATATCGATTTCCCGAATCTCGACATTCAGCGCCTTCATGAGATCGACAGCGTTTTTGTGGCTTTCTCCGGTCGTGCCGAATCCGGGCATTGTGACTGCAGTTATTCCTGATACGTCAAGACCGAGTTTTTCAAACGCTTTTACAATAACAAGCAGCGCCAGCGTCGAATCAAGTCCTCCTGAAATTCCGATGACCGCATTTTTGCATCCGATGTGCCTCATCCTTTTGACAAGTCCCGAAGTCTGTATTGAAAATACCTCACGGCATCTTGTGTCCCTGTCCTTTTCCCGAACAGGGACAAACGGAAAAGGGTCGACTTTTCTCTCGATTCTTTCGGTTTTGGTTCCTCCTATGTCAAAACGGATATTTCTGTACTCTCTCCGTTCCTTCGTTTTGGAAAAACATGTGTTTTTTGCTCTGTCATTGATCAAATTTAAAATGTCGATGTCCGAATAAATCAGCTGTTCGCTGTCAGAAAACCTGTCGGCTTCACGAAGCTGATTCCCGTTTTCGTAAATCAAACCGTTGCCTCCGAAAACAATGTCAGTTGTTGACTCTCCCGTTCCCGAAGAAGCGTAGACATATCCGGAAATGCATCTTGCGGATTGTGTCGATATAAGCATTTTCCTATATTCGTTTTTTTCGACAAGCTCATTACTCGCCGAAAGATTGAAAATTATCTTGGCTCCGGCTAAAGCAAGGTACGAGCTTGGCGGCAAAGGAACCCAGAGGTCTTCGCATAATTCGATCCCAAAGCATATCCTCTCATCTTCGTTATCGGTAAAAATCAGATCCGTTCCGAAAGGAACAACCTGGCCGGCAATAATTATCTCGGGTGTTCTTATGCCGCTTCCTGCCGAGAACCATCTCTCCTCATAAAACTCGCGGTGACCGGGTATATAGGTTTTCGGAACTATCCCAAGCACCTTCCCCCGCTGTATGGCTGCCGCGCAATTATATAAACGATCCTCGCTTCGCAAAGGCATTCCTAACATGGCTACAACAGAGGTCTCGGATGTTGATTTTAATATCAGGCCAAGCTGTCCGGCCGCTTCATTCAGAAGTTTTTGCTGGTGAAAAAGATCTCCGCAGGTGTAAGCCGTAAGGGAAAGTTCCGGGAATACTACAAACTGCAGGCCCTTGCCCTCAGCCTCCTTGATGAGCTCAATGATCCTCGTGGCGTTGCAGGCGCAATCTGCAACCTTGACAAGCGGGATTGCGGCTCCCGCGCGAACAAATCCGTTATTGCCTTCAAGATCCAATTCTGTCACTCCCCGCCGGACTAAAGTAATTACAGGATTAGTTTACGACATTGCCCCTCATATTTCAAGCATGTCGAAAACAACAGCCTGAACTAAAACCGGATGAACAATCCTGTATTTGAAAACCTCCTGTTCCGATGTTATAATGAAGCAGTTGACACAAAATCGTTTTAAGGGGTATAGATATGCCGAGGAGTATAGTGTCGGTCATAATTCCTGTTTATAATGAGGCTAAACAGATCGGATCCACTGTCAGATCAGTAACAGAGAATCTCAAGGCTGCAGAATGCAGCTATAAAATCATTCTTGTCGATGACGGCTCACGGGACTCCTCGTGGGAGCAAATAAGTCTTCTGTCAAACAACGATCATGATATCACAGCAATCAAATTCAGCCGTAATTTCGGAAAAGAATCCGCAATATGCGCCGGACTTGAAAGAGCCTCCGGTGATTGCTGCATAGTCATGGATGCCGATATGCAGCACCCTCCCTCCCTTATTCCCGGTATGATAAGACTCTGGAGAGATGAGGGCTTTGAAGTGGTCGAAGCAAAAAAAACATCCAGGGGAAAAGAGAGTTGGATAAACAAGTTCGGCGCAGCCATTTTTTATTCTCTGTTAAAAAGACTGGGCGGCTATGACCTAAAGAACGCGTCCGATTTTAAACTTCTTGACGCTAAGGTAGTGACCGCATGGCGAAGCATGAGCGAGCACAACACATTCTTCCGGGCAATGTCCGCATGGGTCGGTTTCAGGCGCATCACCATACCTTTCGAAGTTGCTCCCAGAGACATCGGGAAGTCCCGCTGGTCATTCTTGAAACTATCCGGACTTGCGGTCAATGCGATCACATCATATTCCTCGCTGCCGCTTCATATCGTTACTATTTTGGGAGTTCTGCTTCTTATCGGCTCTCTGATAATCGCTGTTCAGACACTTGTCA
>JAQVNH010000097.1 GCA_028703215.1 Eubacteriales bacterium | reverse complement strand
AGTTATAGCTGGGTGAAACCAGATTATCGATGTAGGCCTGCACCTGCTCCTGGTCTTCAGCACTGAGCTTGATCCCGTTTTCCTTTACCTTGAGCATTTGTATGTTGAACTCTCTTGCGCTTTCAAGAGCGTTCTCCTTGCAAATGTCCATCGGCAGATCCCCGTCTATTCTGGTAGCCCAGAAAGTTGCTTCATCCATTGCCGGATCTTTTACACTGGTGAGCATGTAGTATTTTTCAAAATGTAAAAAGTATTCAAACTCGGGAACGGTTATCTTTTCCCCTGCAACTGTTGCGACATAACTGTTTCTATATGAGTTGTATATCGCTATCCCGCTGATAACGGCAAACAAAGAGAAGAATATGATCACTCCTATCCATATCCTCTTGCCCCACAGCGCGCTGTCGATTTTTTTTGCCTTTTTCACTTGTTTTTTCTTGACGATTTTCGTTGCCACTTTTAGTTCTCCTTTTAATCAGCATTATATATCGGTTATTATATCTTAATATCTCAAATTGCACATACTGATATTATAACTCAAACTTTCAATGTTCGGCACATTTTTTGATATCCAGCAATATTTTTTTTATACTGTCCGGCATGTTTTCTTTGGAGCCTCCCCGAAGCTTGTATACAAGCCGCGGTTTGCCGCCGGCGTCAAATAAAAGCCTGTTCCTGTACTTTGTCGATAAAAGCTCCCCTATAGACCTTATAATGAGTTGGCCTGTGTCTCCAAGAAAAAAAGTGACATCAAGGCCTTTCTGGCTTACCGATATTATTCCAAGCCCGCCGGCCAGTGATTTTATGTATGCGATATCTATAAGATTCAAGGCTGCTGCGGGTATTTCGCCAAAGCGGTCCATCAGTTCGTCGCGTATATCCAAAACATCCTGCTCATCCTCGATGGATGCAATCTTTTTATACATTTCGATCTTTATTGCCTCGTTGCCAATGTATTTTGAATCGATATATGCGCTTATATTTATATCTATCGTTACTTCGACGCTCCGGCGCGGTTCAGGTTCCCCCTTCATTTCGCGCACAGCCTGCTCAAGAAGTCTGCAATACATTTCATAGCCTACCGTTGCTATGTGTCCGTGCTGCTCCGGACCCAGCAGATTTCCCGCTCCTCTGATTTCCAAGTCTCTCATAGCTATCTTGAAGCCCGAGCCGAACTCCGTGAACTCCTTGATCGCCTGAAGTCTTTTTTCGGCTGTTTCCGATAAAATCTTGTCTTTTTTGTATGTAATATAAGCGTATGCAAGCCTGTTTGACCTGCCGACGCGGCCTCTTATCTGATAAAGCTGAGCAAGCCCAAGGCTGTCCGAGTTTTCCACTATGATCGTATTGACATTCGGCAAATCAAGTCCCGATTCGATAATGGTGGTGCAAACAAGCACATCATATTCCCCGGCTATAAACTTTATCATAACATCTTCCAGCGCTCGTTCCTCCATCTGTCCATGTGCTGTCGCCACCCTCGCATCCGGACAAAGCTCCCTCACCTTTTGCGCTTTCTGCTCAATAGACATGACCCTGTTGGACAAATAAAACACCTGCCCGCTTCGGGCAATTTCCTTGAGTATTGCCTCTCTGACGACATCCTCGTTGAATTCCATGACATATGTCTGTACCGGATACCTTTCTTCCGGAGGCTGCTCAAGAACGCTTATATCTCGTATTCCCACGAGCGACATGTGCAGGGTTCTTGGAATCGGAGTTGCTGTCAGTGTCAGAACATCCACTTCCGGACTTAATTTTTTTATCCTTTCCTTATGTATGACTCCGAATCTCTGCTCCTCGTCAACGATAAGAAGACCAAGATCCTTAAACTGAACATCCTTCTGCAATATCCGGTGCGTGCCTATCAGTATGTCAATATTTCCGTTTTTCACATTCTTTTGTATCTTTTTTTGCTGGGAGGGAGTCCTGAACCTGCTCAGCATCTCGATCGTGACCGGATAATCTTTCATTCTCTCTTTGAAAGTATTGAAATGCTGCTGCCCGAGCACAGTTGTCGGAACCAGATATGCGACTTGCTTGCTGTCCATTACAGCTTTAAATGCCGCTCTGATGGCAACCTCGGTTTTTCCGTATCCGACATCGCCGCATAACAGCCTGTCTGCGGGGCGTTCGGATTCCATATCGCCCTTTATCTCCTCGATGCAGCGCAGCTGATCTTCGGTTTCCTCATACGGGAATGTGTCTTCGAACTGACTCTGCCACACCATATCAGGCGAAAAAGCATATCCTTTGACCGCCTGTCTTTTAGCGTACAGCTCGGTCAGCTGGGCAGCCAGTTCTTTGAGCGATTCACTGACTTTTCTCTTGGTCCTCGTCCAGTCGTTTCCTCCCAGTTTTGATAGCCTCGGAGCTTTTCCCTCTGCCCCGATATATTTTTGCAGCAGGTCAAGCTGGGTTCCCGGAACATATAAATAGTCTCCGTCCCCATATTTTATTTTTATATAATCTCTCTTAACATCATCGACTGCTATCTGCTCGATACCTGCATAAAGACCGATCCCGTGGTAACTGTGCACGACGAAGTCACCCTGTGTGAGCTCGGCGAAAAGATCCAGCCGTTTCGTATCGCTTCGGCTTTTTGCCGGTCTTTTTTTTCGCTGTTTTGCCGGCAGCATCGAAGTGTCGGCCTCGCTTAAGAAAACAAGTTTAAGTGAAGTATACTCAAATCCCCTTCCAATGCTCCCCCGGGCTATCAAGATCTCCCCCGGCTTGACCTCCGCGTTTGCTGATTTTCCTGTAAAAGCGCTGAAAAGGCCCTTTGAATGAAGCAGCTCTTTCAGATGCTCCCCTCTGTTTGACGGCCCCCCGAATATGACAACAGTATACTTTCTTCTGACCCATCCGGACAGATCTTCGGCGAGCAATCCTATGTGCCCGCGATATGAATCCAAAAATTTTGATGGTACCGGACAGATTATGGGATCGGTATCCGTATCCGCTGAAAGGGAGTTAAGTAATACGGTTTTGCTTTTATTGATCTTGCTCATTATATCTGTAAAATCAAAATAGGAATTGGCGCTACCCGGAAGCATTTCTCCCTTTTCCATCAGCGAAACGCATGTTTCAAAATGCTCAAGCAGGATATTTTCAGCGCGCTGTCTTATCCTTGCCCTTTCATCAAGGAAAAATATGACCTCGCTCCCTTTAACATTGATCCCTCTTCCGGTATAATCCGCAAGCGAGCAAGGATCGCCGATGATCTGGGGGATATATCTGTCAATACCGCTGAAGTGCGGGTTTTGAGAAATATTTTCAATATCGCTTTGTACTCTGTTGAGCAGATTAGCAGCAGCCTCGGAATTTTTTCCGCCGAGTTTGCCGACCTGAAGTTCCATCTCTTTTTCGAGGGAATGTTTCAGTCTTTCCAAATCTTCTCCGCTTATGAAAACTTCAAGCGCAGGAGGGATAAGTATCCTGTTGATTTTTTCGATCGAACGCTGTGATTCCATGTCAAATATCCGCATCGAGTCCGGCTCATCTCCGAACCATTCGATCCTTGCCGGATTGTCTGCGTCAACGGGAAAAACATCAAGAATTCCTCCGCGAACCGCAAACTGTCCCCTTGCATCAACTCTGTCAACCCTTTCATAGCCGGTTGAAGAAAGCCCGGTTATGATTTTGGACAAGTCCGCCGCACTGTTTAGCTCTATCGCAACTGTGCCCCGGGTCATTGTTTCAGGCGAGACAAGCTTGATAGCAAAGGCTTCGGCTGATGTTACTATGATTTCATATTCTTCGCGAAGGATTTTTTGGAGGATTTTTATGCGTTCATGTTCGGTCTCGCTGCTCTTTGCGGCAACATCGCGGAGCATTATTTCCCGCGCCGGGAAAAGCAGGACGCCTTCTCCGAAAAATACCGACAAGTCATCAAACAGCCTTCTTGCTTGAGTTTCATTATACGTGACATAGACGCCTTTTGCCTTTAGATGTTTGCAGAGCGCAAAAGAAATATGCCCCTTTTGAGAATCAGAGGGGCCTGTTATGTTTACCGGCACGCTGTAACGCTCAAGATTTTCAAGTGCTTTGGCGTACCCGTCGATATTTTTTAACAGTTCGATGCAATGCTTCATTTTTTCCCTTGCGTATTTAATAGATGCAGCTTCGCATTAATGCCTTCGGTATTTATGTCACTCTTTACAGTTTGCTGCCCCGTTGTACATATTCATTGCGTGGCTGACACCGTTTTGCATAATGTCTACAACGGCTTTAGATGCCGTTTCTATCATTGCTTCGACTTCTTTAAAATCATCCGGCTTGAATCCCCTCAGCACATGCTCCGCAAGATCGTTCCCGTATTCAGGGGAACCTATGCCCAGCCGAACCCTTGGAAATTCATCGGAATTTAGCTGATAAATGATCGACTTCATTCCGTTGTGTGTTCCGGAGCTTCCTGATTTCCTGATTCTGACGGTCCCGAGCGGGATATCCGCGTCATCATATGTGACTATCAGATTTCTGAGCGGTATCTTGTACCACTCGACGATGTCCCGGACGCTTTCTCCGCTTGCGTTCATATATGTCTGCGGTTTGACCAGGATCGTTCTGCAGCCCCCGATCGTACCCTCTCCATAAAGCGCCTTAAATTTGAGCTTCTTTATTTTTATTCCATATTCGCGGGCAAGCTTGTCCGCAACCTGGAATCCCATGTTGTGTTTTGTGTATGCGTATTTCCTGCCCGGATTTCCCAACCCGATTATTATCGATAAATTTTCCAATATTTTGCTCCGTTTATCGGCCTCCCACCCTATCGATAAGCTTTCCAAGCGACATATCGCTGTAAATGCATTCTATCGCCTTGGCAAAGAAATACCCGACTGAGATCTCGTCTATCTTGTCCAGTTTCTTTTCAGCCGGAATAGGTATGGTGTTGAGCGTTATTATTGATTTGATCTTTGATTCGCGAAGGCGTTCAACAGCCGGTCCCGAAAGCACCGCATGAGTGCAGCAGGCATAAAGGTCACCCGCTCCCTGTTCCG
>JAQVNH010000096.1 GCA_028703215.1 Eubacteriales bacterium | reverse complement strand
GACTGGACGCGGTCGATCAGGCGATTGCCGCCATTGCGACCGGCGGAGCATATAAAGGGACAGTGGATATTGCGCCTTATGAAACGGGATATACAGCTGTCGAACTTATTGTAAAAGCTATCAAAGGCGAAGAGGTGCCGAAACAGATAGTCCAGGAAATGGTGTATGTCACGCCCAAAAACATTGGAGATTATGTTGATTAGGCAGCAATCTGATCGAGAAGGGTGGTCCCGCAAGGGACTGCCCTTTCTCTAAAGGAGAGAAGTCAATGTCAGAATATATTATAGAATTGAATAATATAACCAAGCTTTATCCAGGGGTCGTGGCGCTTGATGATATAACGATCAAAGTCAAGAGGGGAACTGTTCATGCGCTGGTAGGCGAAAACGGAGCGGGGAAATCGACTTTGATCAAGGTTTTATCGGGTGCGGTAAAGCCGGATAGCGGGCAAATCATTCTGGAGGGTGAAAAATTTTCTTCATTTACTCCTCAAATGGCGATAAAAAAAGGAATTGGCGTAGTTTATCAGGAATTTAACCTGATCCCGCAGCTGAGCGTCACCGAGAATATTTTTTTCAAGCGCGAAATCAAAAAAGGGATCCTGCTTGATATGAAAAAAATGGATAGTATCTCGAAAGAAAAGATGGAAAATCTCGGAATATATATAAACACGAAAACAAAAGTGCGAGATTTAAGCATAGCATACCAGCAATTAGTTGAGATAACGAAGATCGTGTCCCAAAATGCCAAGGTAATTGTTTTAGACGAGCCTTCCGCCCCGTTAACCAATCAGGAGCAAAAACATCTCTATCGACTGATAGCAAATCTGAAGGAAAAAGGAATTACAGTTATATATATTTCTCACAGGCTGGAAGAGATTTTCGAAATATGCGACACTGTCAGCGTTATGCGTGACGGGAAGCATGTGATCACTGAAAACGTTGCGTCGATCAGCAGGAAAGAATTGATAGAGCACATGGTGGGACGTGAAATTATAAATATCTATCCTGAACGAAAAAACAAAATCGGAGACGTTGTTATAAAAGCTGAGAACCTTTGTAATGAAAAATTGAGAGATATCAGTTTCGAGCTCAGAAAGGGAGAGGTCTTGGGAATTGCCGGACTTGTCGGTGCAGGAAGAACTGAGCTTGCCCGTTCTCTCTTCGGCGCAGATACGCTGATTGCCGGCGAGGTGTTTTATAACGATAAAAAAGTAAAGATCAAAAGTCCGAAACAGGCAATCAATATGGGTATCGGTCTAATACCTGAAGACAGGAAAGGGCAGGGTGTTCTGCTGCACATGTCTGTGGAGGACAATATATCATTCAGCAATTATCAGGAACATACAAAACTGACTGTGCTTAAACGTAAAGAAATCAAGGAATTAGTCGCAGAATACATTTCCCAGCTGAATATAAAAACCCCGAGTGCAAAACAAAAAGTGGCGCATCTTTCGGGTGGGAATCAGCAGAAGGTAGTTGTCGCAAAATGGCTGGCAACACATTCCGATATTATTATATTTGATGAACCGACCAGGGGTATAGATGTGGGCGCAAAACACGAGATATATTTGATGATAAACGAACTTCTTGAAAGAGGTAAGTCAATTATTATGGTATCTTCGGAAATGCCGGAGCTCATAGGAATGTCCGATCGTATCATAGTAATGTGTGAGGGCCGTATTACAGGATGTCTGGATAAGAGTGAGTTTGAGCAGAAAAGGATAATGGAGCTGGCTGCGGGGATATGATCGCGGGCATTCTCTTTTTACGACTAAAAGCTGAAGCTTCACTGAGTGCTGGAGAAAAGAAAAAGTTCGAATGATGTTTATGATAATGATTTGTACATGTATAGCATCAAAGGAGGCAGCAATAAATGAAGATGCAAAACTTTTTTAAGAGATTTGGCATAATTTTAGTTCTCATTGCTTTATTTGTATTCTTTTCGATCACCACAAAAGGCACTTTCATTAAACCCGGAAACCTTCTTAATGTAGCCAGACAGGTTTCAATGATAGGCATCTGCGCAGTCGGTATGGCTATCGTAATGATAACCGGAGGAATGGATCTGTCAGTTGGCTCATTACAGGGGCTTTTAGGTGTATTGGGTGCGTTGATGATGACAAGGGCAGGTTTCTCGATCTGGGCCACAGTTTTGAGTATATTGTTACTGGGAATACTATTCGGGCTGTTTCACGCATTTGTGTTTAATACGGTCGGGATCCCGCCGATGATCATTACGCTTGCCATGTATACGGCTTACCGGGGACTGGCTTATGTAATATCCGGCGGAGTACCCGTTTTCGGCCTTCCCGAGGATTTCTCAACAATAGGGCAGGGTTACCTTTGGTTTATCCCGATCCCGGTAATTATCATGGCTTTAGTAATGATTTTCGGCTGGTTTTTGCTTACTAAGACCTCCACAGGAAAGTATATATATGGAATAGGAGGCAATGAAGAGGCTTGCAGGTTATCCGGAGTTAACATTAAGAATATGAGATATTTCATATTTGGATTATCAAGTTTTCTTGCCTCGCTTGCCTCAATCGTTTTGCTTTCCAGAGTTAATTCAGGGCAGCCAAGGAGTGGAACAGGCTTCGAATTTGAAGTTATAACGGCGGTCGTTCTGGGCGGAGTAAGCATTAAGGGAGGAGTAGGAAATATTTCCGGCGTGCTGGTAGGCGTGCTCATAATGGGTGTTATGAAAAACGGCTTTGTGCTGATGAATGTCAACGAGTATTTCCAAATGGTTCTGCAGGGATTCGTGCTTCTCGCCGCCGTGGGTTTCGACATGGTTATCAACAGGCCCAATAAGCTTTCAAAAGCCAGGGTTATAGAAGAAAGCAGCACTCGAAAAGCTGAAACAGCTTAGGTTGGAAATAACTCATTTTGTAGATTGATGTATTTATAGAGATATAGGTGCGCAGGAAAAAAATCTGAAAATATGGAGATAGCGGTGGATATAGCAAGAAAGACTTATGAAGTTAAACAAACTGATAATAAAAAAAATGCTATTGTTACCGGCGGAAGCAGCGGTATAGGGCAGGCAGCAGCAATAGCGCTTGCAAAATCAGGTTATAACGTTTATCTGACGTATGTCAACAGAGAAAAAGGCGCTCTAGATACGCTTCGTGCCATAGAGGCGGCAGGAGGGGAAGCCTATATTAAAAAAATGGATTTAAGATCTATGGATGATATCAATGCCATGTTTGAGGACTTTTCAAAGAAGTTCAAAACGATTGACTTGTTGCTTAATAATGGAGCAATCGATAGAACATCTCCGTTTCTTGAGACTAAGTATGAGGATTATGAAAACATCATGAATGCAAACTTCAGGGGTCCGTTTTTCTGTTCTCAGAAGGCTGCTAAGATGATGAGCGGAAGTGGCGGCGGTATAATTATAAACATTTCATCCGTTCAGGCTGAAGGAAACTGGCCGGACTATTCCTTATATGCCGCATCTAAGGCGGCGCTGACAAAGCTCACAAAAAACATGGCGCTTGAGCTTGCCGAACACGGGATTCGTGTGATAGCGATACATCCGGGATATATAGATGTTGGCGGCAAGGATAGCGAGAAAGCTGAAGATTTAAGCAAAACGATACCGCTGGGGCGTATGGGTAAAGCGGAAGAGGTTGCGAACCTCATCGTGTTTTGCGCTTCAGAATTTGCATCTTATATTACAGGATCCATATTCAATGTTGACGGCGGAGTGCTGTTGCCGATGGCAAGCGAGAACTATTTTTAACTGATTTGCAAAAAGCGGTTTGTTTGCTTGGGGAAAAAGCTGCTGTTTTGAAACGACTATACCTTTAGATAACTTCCGGTTCGATGGAAGGGATGTTTTTAATGATCTTATTGACCTTCCATTTTTCCGAAACAAAGTAAGCTCCAAGGACAATTATTGCTCCGAAAGTAGACAGAGGGATAGACATGGCTATGCCCGGAATACCAAGATCAAAAATGATTCCAAGCAGATAAGCGAGCGGTATTCGCAGCAGAAGTGCTGAGGCAACATTATTTACAGCCGTGAACAAAGTGTGACCCGAACCGGTTATCAGACCGTTAAGGCAGAACAGAAAAGGTATCAGAAGATATTGGTATGTAAAACTTTCCATATAGAGGACTCCGGCATTTATCATTTCGGGAGTATCGTCGAACAATCCGAGTATCTGCGCTGGAAAAAACCTTGAAATCAAAAATATCGGAATAGATATTGCCAAAGATAAAACAAGGCCAATATAAAATGTTTTCTTTGCACGTTCAATCATGCGCGCGCCCATATTCTGAGCAGAAAGCGTAGATATGGACGAGCTGATGGCAAGAGCAGGCATAATGGCGAAACTGTTGAACTTGCCTACGATTCCTACGGCAGCGGATGCCATGACGCCGAAGCTGTTGGCCAAAGAATTCAAAAAAAGAAAAGAGATATTCGTAATAACATTCTGTATCGAATTTGGTATCCCTATTTTCAGCAGAAGCTTAAATTGTTCCGTATTGAACTTAAAAGAGTGAATTTTAAAGTCGAAAAGCGAGTTGTACTTTTTAAGGCGGATCACGCAAAGGACAACGCTGACAGCCTGAGAAATTATAGTTGCATATGCGGCTCCGGCCGCCGCCATACGAAACACCCCAACCAATATAAGATCAAGTACTATGTTCAGACCGCATGCTATCGAGACAAAAAGCATGGGGGTTTTACTGTCGCCCAAACCACGCATTATGGCGCTCATTGCGTTATAAAGAAAAACAAATATGACACCTATGATTGTAATATTGAGATAGGCACGAGCCTCGCTGAATGACTCGGCGGGCGTATTGATGAGATGAAGGATCGGGGTCGAGATAATGAGCATGGTGGCCGTGATCAAAACAGCCGCTGCTGCCAGCATTATTATTAATGTTGATATCGTCTCTTTGATTTTATCCTGTTTTTTTGCGCCGACATACTGAGCTATTATGACCGAACCGCCGATGCTGAAGCCGATGACCATCATCGTCATCAGAAAGGTGACCTGGCCGCCTATGTTTAC
>JAQVNH010000095.1 GCA_028703215.1 Eubacteriales bacterium | reverse complement strand
AACTCTGAGGCGCAGCTCATACATGAAGCTGCGATCGGAAAAATCGCGTCAGAACAGCTTACAAAGCTAATGACTTTGGGATTGTCGGAAAAAGATGCCGAAGAAACCATTCTCAAAGGCTTTCTGTGGCAAAGCTGATTATTTTGAATAATGAAAGGGGATATGCGTCATGGCTCAAATATTGATCAAAGCGCAAACGAAACTTATGGAAGGTTACACGGTAGAGTGCAGAGCCGGGGAGCATATGCATTTTTTGGACGAACCGAAGGCTCTTGGCGGCAATGACAAGGGAATGAGTCCGGTGCAGGCTCTTTTGTCAGCCCTGGGAGGATGCGAATGTGCCATTGCCAGAGGATTTGCCAGAAAAAAAGGGATTAATCTGCTGGAGTTCAGAGTTGAACTTGAGGGCGCCTTTGACCCTGATGGTTACAAGGGGAGGAATCCCGAAGCCAAGGTAGGATTCACTAAGATAATTTCAAAAATACATGTAAAGGCAGACAATACCGAAGAAGAAATAAGAGAATACGTCAAATTTGTCGAAAGCCACTGTCCTGTGGGCGCCACTATGGCTAATTCTCCGGTTTTGGAAACAGAAGTGGTCATTGAATAAAGCCGCTTTGAAAATTAGCGGATAAAAGTATCTCCGGCTCGACAAGAGCGTGTTTTATTGACTTGACTATCTATAACTTGACTATCTATATGAAAATGCATACAATGACCTGGTAAAGTTAAGTAATCACATCATCAAGGTGAAAATTGTTGTTTAAATTGCTGGTAAGAAAATTCGTAAAAAATTATCAGAATATAAAAAATAAAGAAGTAAGAACATCTTACCAGGTGCTTTCTGGAATTGTAGGCATTTTATGCAACCTTATGCTGTTCGTTTTAAAACTGGTTTTCGGATTGGCGGTAAACAGTATCGCCGTGATTTCTGACGCATTTAATAACCTGGGCGATACCGGTTCTTCCATAGTAGCTATTTTCGGAGCTAAGCTCAGCAACACTCCTCCGGACAAAGAACATCCATATGGGCACGGCAGGATTGAATATGTGGCTTCTCTTATATTGTCATTCATCATTTTCGGCGTAGGCATTCAGCTTATAAAAACCTCAATTGAAAAAATTATCAACCCTGAACCTGTGGAGTTTAAACTAGTTACTTTTGCAGTCCTGGCATTTTCGATACTTATAAAATTATGGATGTATTCGTACAACAGCTACATCAGCAATACAATTGATGCGGTGATCAGCAGGGCTGCCGCATGGGACAGTATGAGCGATGTGCTGGCTACTTTAGCAGTTATTGCAGGAGGGATCATAGGCGGGTATGTCAGTTTGCCGGTTGATGGGATCCTTGGCGTTGTGATTTCCATTTTCATAATCTACACAGGTTTTCGCATTGCAAAAGATTCGGTGGATCTTATTATTGGCTCGTCGCCTGACCCTTACATTATGGGTAAAATAAATGATTTTGTCTTAAAAGGTAAAAATATTGTAGGTGTGCATGACCTGGTGATCCATGATTACGGACCCGGAAGATGGGTTGCCTCTGTGCATGCGGAGGTTTCTGACGATACCGATCTGATAGAAGCTCATTCGGAAGTGGATGAAATAGAGCAGGATATCGAAAAAGAACTTGGAATAAATATCGTGATCCACATTGACCCTGTAAACGGTAAATCCCTGGGAAATCAAGATAAGCAGTGATGTGTTTTTGAGGTGTATATAAAAGTGCCGGAGCAAAAAAATAAGGATATTTGGCTTTTGTCCGTTTTCATATTGAAAACGGATTTTTACAAGGGGACATCTCTGGAATGATAATAGTAAAGGAGAATTTTAGATGGATCCGGTTTCGCTATTCAAAATCAACTATAAAATCGAGCTCAGCGACGTCGACTTCAATAAAAAATTAAGAGTCAGCGGGCTTTTCAAACTCTTTCAGGATATAGCAAGCATGGCTTCGGACAATTTAGGTTTCGGAATAGATACGCTAAAAATCAAATTCGGTGTAGCATGGGTACTTATGCGTATTAAGGTCGAAGTTAATAAAATGCCTTCGCTGAATGAAGAAATATTGCTGGAAACATGGCCGATAGAGCCTTCAAAAATTGAATTTGAAAGAGATTTTTTGGTACGCGACAGCAAAGGGGAAATAATTGCCAGGGCTGTTTCAACGTGGGCTGTCATAGATCTTGAAACAAGGAGACTGGTCAAGACCGAAAGGATCTCTATAAAATATCCCGAACAAATATTAAGCCGGGCTATTGATGGCAGGATGAGAAAACTCAAATCGTCGGGGCAGATGGAAACTGTGTACAAAAGAGTCGTAGGCTACAGCGATATTGATTTTAACGGACATGTGAACAATTCAAAATATGTAGACTTTATAATGGATTGCTTCGACATTGAAAAACACAACAAATATACGGTAAAATCAATAGAGGTCCATTTTATAAATGAGATACTGCCAGGCAATACGATAACTTTAAATGTCGATCTGACTTCTTCAGCTTCGAATATCGTTTATATCGAAGGCATAAACGAAAAAGACGGCAGAACGGTATTCAGGGCACATATTGTTATAAAAGAAAGATAAGCGTCAAAGTGCGATTTGATTGACATGCAATAAGAATAATATTAAGATTGTGATGATATTTATAAGCAGTGCGTTAAATATTAATTTTATAGAGAGGGGTCTGTAAATGTTAAAAGAGTTCAAACAGTTCATAGTTAAAGGAAATGCTATGGATCTGGCAGTCGGCGTAATTATAGGCGCAGCGTTTGGCAAAATCGTGACATCCTTGGTAAACGACATAATCATGCCGTTTATAGGACTTATTTTGGGAAATGTGAACCTGACAGCACTGAAATGGGTACTAAGAAAAGCTGCCGCTGACGGCACGGGAGAATTGGCGGTTACCTACGGGCAGTTTATACAAGCAACTATCGACTTTGTCCTCATAGCATTTGTGATCTTCATGATGGTCAGAGCGATCAACAAACTCAGGAAGAAAGAAGTTCCGAAACCCGCTGAACCGGTTAAAGAACCGGAGCCGACAAAAGAAGAGCTGCTCCTCGGAGAGATCAGAGATTTACTGAAAAAATAATATTGATTTGCTATTTTGAAGGAGGCAGGCCGGATCGTATTTATTTTGAGCCCCGGGCTGTCTCTTTTTTATAATTTTATTTAACCTGTATGGTATAATTAATCTGATCAGGAGTCATTTGAGAGGGATTTTCGGATCCGGATAAAAATGCAAATATTTTGATCGATTAATGCCAATTATTGATAGTGACCGGAGTTCATTCCATGATCGATTTCACACACCTGCATGTACATACCGAATATAGCCTGCTGGACGGTGCAAACAGGATAAAGGACCTTATTGCCCGTACCGCTCAGCTGGGAATGAAGAGTATTGCAATAACCGATCACGGTGTAATGTACGGTGTCATCGAATTTTACAAAGAAGCTTTAAAAAACGGAATAAAACCAATAATCGGCTGCGAGGTATATACCGCAAGACGAACAAGATTTGACCGCGACCCTTCAAGAGATTCCGATCAGGGCCATTTGGTGCTATTGGCCGAAAACAATGCGGGATATCGAAATCTTATGAAGCTTGTCTCTGCTGGATTTACCGAAGGATTTTATTATAAGCCGAGAATAGATGTTGAAATATTGAGAAAGTACAGTGCCGGTATAATAGCACTCAGCGCTTGCATGTCCGGTGACGTTCCGCGTCTGATCCTGGAAAATAATTATGAGGCAGCCAGGCAAAAAGCCCTTGAGTTTGATGATATTTTCGGCAGCGGCAATTTTTATCTCGAATTGCAGAGCAACGGGATAGAAGAGCAAAATCTTGTGAATCAGCAGATTATAAGGCTGAGCTTTGAAACCGGCATCCCCCTGGCGGCAACAAACGATGTCCATTACCTGCTGAAGGAAAATGCGAGGGCTCAGGATGTCCTGATGTGTATACAAACCGGTAAAACCGTCAATGATGAAGACCGTATGAGATTCAACACAGATCAGCTTTATCTGAAATCCCCCGAAGAGATGCTTAAATCCTTTGAGAATATTAGGGAGGCTGTCGAAAACACCGATAAGATAGCTCAAAGATGCAATGTGGTTTTTGAATTCAATCATCTGCGCCTTCCCGAGTTTAAATTGCCCGAAGGCATCGATGCTTTTGATCATTTATGCGGACTGAGTTTAGAAGGATTAAAACGAAGATACGGCGATATCTCTTTGTTTGAAGGTTCGGCGGAAAAGGCGAGACTTGACGAGGAATTGCAGATAATAAAAATGATGGGATACACGGATTACTTCCTTATAGTATGGGATTTCATAAGATATGCCAGAGAAAAAAATATTCCCGTAGGTCCGGGGAGGGGCTCTTCGGCAGGAAGTCTCGTTTCATATTGTCTGGGGATCACAAACATAGATCCGCTTAAATATAATCTGATTTTTGAGAGATTTTTAAATCCTGACAGAGTAAGTATGCCGGATATAGACATTGATTTTTGCTATGAAAGAAGACAGGAAGTCATTGATTATGTCGTTCTTAAGTACGGAGAAGAACGCGTAGCGCAGATAATTACATTCGGAACAATGGCTGCGAGGGCAGCCATAAGAGATGTCGGGAGGGCTTTGGATATTCCGTATAATGAGGTAGACGCCATCGCCAAGATGGTCCCTTTTCAAATCGGAATGACGATCGACAGGGCTCTCGAACTCAGTTCCCAACTGAGTGAAGCTTATAAAAGGGATTTGAGATATACCGAACTGATAGATACCGCAAAACTTCTTGAGGGCATGCCGCGTCATGCTTCGACCCATGCTGCGGGAGTAGTCATCTCAAAGGATCCCATAACCGAACATGTTCCTCTTCAGAAAAATGAAGATTGCATAACCACGCAATTTGCAATGGGAACACTCGAAGAGCTTGGTCTTCTTAAAATGGACTTCCTGGGTCTGAGGACCCTTACCGTAATTCGTAATACAACAAATCTGGTTATGGAAAATTATGGCGCGACGATCGAGATAGACAGCATAAGCATGGACGAAAAAGAGGTTTATGATCTCATTGGAAGCGGTA
The DNA here is from genome assembly GCA_028703215.1 of Eubacteriales bacterium. Taxonomy (GTDB): domain Bacteria; phylum Bacillota; class Clostridia; order Acetivibrionales; family STF1-152; genus STF1-152. The sequence continues at coordinate 12 of JAQVNH010000095.1, read as the reverse complement.
ACACAGCGGGGA
>JAQVNH010000094.1 GCA_028703215.1 Eubacteriales bacterium | reverse complement strand
CCTCTAAAGCTGCTTTGATAAGCTGCCCTGTTCCGAAGGTTGTAGCTGTCATTATTTTGCGCTGATCTTCCGGCTCCAATATCAATCCGGAGGCGGCAGCCATTTCAACTATAACCTGTCCGGAAGAAAGGACGCCGTAGCATGCCCGGATCTTCCTTGCCTGAGGGCTCAAAACCTCCACAGACTCCATGTGTCCTCCCAGGCAATCTATCAAAGCTTCGGCGGTCCCCTCCCCGCCGTCCGCGATGGACATACGGCTGATATGCGCATCGGGAAAAACTCTGCGGATCCCTGCATCAATACTTTGGGCTGCCTCTTTTGAGGTCAGGCTTCCTTTAAATGAATCAGATGCTATTACGATATTCAAGAAATTTATCTCCTTTTGGATGATTCTGATTTTACTATATTATAAAATATGAAAAAAATGTAGTTATTTTCGGTATGGATCGGCAAAATAAATACCGAAGGATCAAAAGAAGCGGCTGCTGACGTGTTAAAAGTTATTTGGTACAATATTTATAATATTTATGGTACAATATTAACGTTGTTCTTTTACCGTGCTTGGATACTTGCAAAATGAGGAGGAATGAACATGAAAGACTACGCCGTGGATAACCTGCGCAACGTATGCCTTATGTCCCACGGAGGAGCCGGCAAGACTACACTTGCCGAGGCAATGCTTTTCAACACAGGCGTGCTTGACCGTTTTGGCAGAGTACTTGACGGAAACACGACCACCGATTTTGATCCTGAGGAAACCAAAAGAAAAATCTCAATTAATACCGCGCTTGCCCCCTGCGATTGGAAGGGATGCAAGATCAATATCATCGACACCCCCGGATATTTTGACTTCGCCGGCGAGGTAATGCAAGGCATTAGAGTGGCAGAAGGAGCAATAATACTGGCTCCCGCAAAAAGCGGCGTTGAAGTCGGAACGGAAAAATCATGGAACTATGCGGTAAAAGCAAATGTTCCGGTGATGTTTTTTATAAGCAAGATGGATGAGGAGAATGCAAACTTTGACTCGGCCTTAGACCAGTTGACAACGAATTTCGGCAAGTGCGTTGTGCCGTTCCAGTTTCCATTGATCGAGGGGGAAAAATTTGTCGGTGTCGCAGATGTGCTCAAGAAAAAAGCTTACAGATTCAGCGGAGACAAAGTATCGGAAACGGAAATCCCGGCCCCTTATAAATCAAAGGTAAACGAAATCGAAGAAAAAATAATGGAGGCTGTTGCCGAGTCGAGTGAAAGCCTCATGGACAAATATTTCGGAGGCGAGGAATTTAGCGGGGAAGAAATAAAAGAAGGTCTTACGGCTGCCATGGCAGACAGAACATTGGTCCCGGTATTTTGCGGTTCAGCCATCAATAATCAGGGAATCAGCATTTTGATGGATGCGGTAGTTGAATACATGCCTGCTCCGAATGTCAACAAAAATATAATTGCGAAAAAGCCGGACAGCGAAGAGGAAGTCAGACTGGACTCCGTTCCGGGCGAAAAGCTTGCGGCGCTTGTCTTCAAAACGATCGTCGACCCGTTTGTCGGCAAGATCTCAATATTCAGGGTCTTTTCGGGTACGATAACTTCAGACATGGTCGCATATAACAGCACAACAGGTAAAACCGAGAAAATATCACAGGTGTTCACCTTAAGAGGCAAGAAACAAATAAATACGGAAAAAATCATTGCCGGCGATATCGGAGCGGTGGCTAAGCTGCAAAATACCAACACAAACGATACGCTTTGCGACCAAGCCGATCCTGTCGTTCTTGCAAAGATAGAATTTCCGAGGCCCTCCCTCACTCTTGCGATCGAACCGAAAGCGAAGGGGGACGATGATAAGATAAGTTCGGGACTTCAAAGACTTCAGGATGAAGACCGCACATTCAAATCCGAAATACATCCGGAAACCAGACAATCTCTGATTTCTGGCTTGGGAGAGCAGCATCTCGATATAATCGTCAGCAAGCTTAAAGCCAAGTTTGGCGTTGCGGTCGATCTTAAAGATCCTGTCGTTCCGTACAGAGAAACGATCAAGAAAAAGGTGAGGGTAGAGGGAAAACATAAAAAGCAATCGGGCGGACACGGACAGTTCGGACATGTTTGGATCGAATTTGAGCCGGGAACTGAAGAAGAGCTTGCGTTTGAGGAAAAGGTTTTTGGCGGAGCAGTGCCGAGACAATATTTCCCGGCAGTTGAAAAAGGTCTGCGCGAGAGTGTCCTGCACGGCGTTTTGGCAGGCTATCCTGTCGTAAATCTCAAAGCGACACTGGTTGACGGTTCCTATAACCCCGTCGACTCTTCCGAAATGGCTTTTAAAGTAGCCGCCGGACTCGCCTATAAAAAAGGACTTGAAGAAGCGAATCCTGTACTTCTTGAACCTATATCACATGTTGAAGTGCTTGTGCCCGAAAACAACATGGGGGACATAATCGGCGACTTGAATAAAAGAAGGGGACGCATTCTGGGGATGAATCAGCAGATCGGCGGAATACAGCAGGTCGTTGCGGAAGTGCCCACAGCGGAGATGTTTAAATACGCTACAGATCTCAGATCGATGACACAGGGACGCGGTTCTTTTTCCGAGACATTTGAAAGGTATGAGGAAGCGCCATCGATGGTGAGCGAAAAAGTAATAAGGGAATCAAAGAAAGACGCGCAGGAAGAAAAGTAGCCACGCGCCTGAATCAATAAAAGAAAATAAAAAAACCTCTGGGATCAAAACGATCATACAGAGGTTTTTTGGAACATAACGCAGCTAAAAGAGTCTATACATGCATATAAAAAATAATAGTATGAGATAACCGGTCATTTAAAAGGGGGAAATATCAATGAGTAAAAAATTTAATCTCAAGATTTTAGCAATATTTCTTGCGGCAGCAATGCTTATGGGTCTTTCTGCTTGTATCGGCAGCTCAGCTGCCAAGGATGAAAACTATTATCAAGGAGCGGCAACGACGACAGCTGCGTATAGCAGGGCTGAAGAAACAGGTGGATATTACGACGGGAGCAAAGAGAGCGGAGAGGGCTATTCGGGTAACGACCCCGGCAATCTCATCAGTCCTTACAGCGACATACTCGCAGAAAGAAAAGTTATCTTCAGCGGAAACATAACGGTAGAAGTCGAAGATTTCAGCGAAGCGTACGGCAAGATAAAATCATTTCTGGTCGGGATCGGATATGTTCAGTCTGTAGATATAACCAAAGATAAAATCGAAATCGACGGCGAGGAAGTATATATCAGCAGGGGCATAATAGTTATCCGTGTTGCCAGAGACCAGTTTGAGGCGGCGATGTCAAATATTGGCGAAACCGGCTTTGTTCTTGATCAGAAGGTGTACTCGAATGATGTGACTGACCAGTTTTTTGACATTGAGGCAAGGCTCAAGCTATTGAGAATAGAAGAGGACAGGCTTCTTTCCTACCTTGAGGACATCAAGGATCCGGATACGATATTCAAGTATGAGGCAAGACTCACACAAATCAGGACGGAGATCGAAAGTCTGACAGGAACCCTAAACAAACTTAGCGACCTTATCGCTCTTTCAACGATCACGATAAACATGAGAGAGCTTGAGCCCGATAGCATCGAAAAGCCCGCGGAAGGATTTTTCGCGCGACTCGGCGCAGGTTTTGTAAAGAGTGTAAAAGCTGTCGTGAAATTTCTCGGCTCATTTGTAATATTTCTCGCAAAGGCTATACCGGTGATATTGGTTGCGGCGGTTTTCGCTGCGGCAGTTCTCGGAGCAGTTCTGGGAATCAGAAAATGCGTTAAAAAACGCCGCGCCGTGAAAAAGGACGAAGACAAATAAGACAAAAATCAATTGGACAAAACAGAAATAAGAAAAACATCAGCGGAATCAACACAAGCAAGATAAGCTTATCGATATCGAAGGCGGGGGCATTGATCCCCGCCTTTTTGCACAGGAAATACCTTGTCAAATCAATAAATGTGCTATATAATAAGGTCAAAGATAGTCAAAAACTAAATATGATTATAGTATAATATAACGATATGAAATAAAAAACAGAAAATTAAGGAGTGGTCGTTTTGGCAAGACTAAGCGACATAATAGAGGAATTCCTCAAACAGTCGATACGCGATATGGACGGAACTGTCGAGATCCAGCGCAACGAGCTGGCGATTCAATTCAACTGTGTTCCTTCCCAGATCAACTATGTGATCGACACCAGATTTACAAGTGAAAGAGGTTACATGGTCGAAAGCAGAAGGGGCGGCGGCGGAAGTATCAGGATAAGAAGGGTCGATATGAAAAGGCCGACCGCATATCTCATGCATGCGATAAACTCTCTGGGAACGGGTATAACCCAGCAGGCGGCGGATTCATTTATCAGTAATTTTGCTGACTATGACATCATCCATGAAGACCAGGCCATTCTTATGAAGGCGGCTGTGAGCGATAAAGCTCTCGGAATTACTGAAAATCCGCAGCGGGATATGATCAGGGCAAGAATACTAAAAAATATGCTGATGAGTCTTGTGGTAATGTGAAAATCTCTGCGCGGCTCATTCGCTAAAAGTTTATCGGAAACGGAGAAGATGAAAAACATGTTATGTCAGAAGTGCCATAAAAATATTGCCACAGTGCATTTCACTCAGATCATCAATAATGAAATAACTCATATAGACCTATGCCGGCAATGCGCTATGCATCAGAACTGGATGAATATAAAACTGCCTATTGAAGTCAGCAGTTTTCTGGGAGGATTTATCAAATTTCCTTCTGAACAGAGCATACAGCCAAAGGAAATATCGGAGCAATGCGAAAAGTGCGCAATGACTTTCAATGAATTTCTAAAAACCGGGAAAATGGGCTGCGACAATTGTTATGTGCAATTCGGAACCGGAATTACGCCTCTCCTAAAGAGGATGCACAGGAATATCAGCCACACCGGGAAGGTTCCGGAAAAGCTATACAAGGATATAATGACGGGAAAAGAAATCGATTTGCTGGAAAAAGAACTTCAAAACGCTGTTAAAAAAGAAGAATATGAAAAGGCTGCGGTGCTCAGAGACAAAATAAAGGCCATACGAAGCAGCAATAATGCAGGGAAGGGGGATGAAAAAGATGGCGATCAGGGATGATATAAATACGGGATCGGATATCGTGATCCGCAGCAGAGTTAGGCTTGCCAGAAATATTGCAGCATA
>JAQVNH010000093.1 GCA_028703215.1 Eubacteriales bacterium | reverse complement strand
ATTTAGTATATTTGCGGACCTCTTCACGATAGTCTGGAGCTCAACGCGGTTGTAGAGATCCAGCCGGTTAATTACTCCGAATCTGTCTCTGAGCGGAGAGGTAAGCATTCCCGCCCTGGTCGTCGCGCCTATCAGCGTAAATTTCGGAAGATCGAGCCTGATCGACCTTGCGCTTGGCCCTTTTCCGATAATTATATCAAGCGCGTAATCTTCCATGGCCGGGTAAAGTATTTCCTCGACAGTCCTGTTCAGCCTGTGGATCTCATCGATAAAAAGAACGTCGTATGGCCCGAGATTTGTGATTATTGCAGCCAGATCGCCGGGTTTTTCAATGGCAGGACCCGATGTGACCTTTATATTCACGCCCAGTTCGGAAGCTATTATATATGCAAGAGTGGTCTTCCCGAGTCCCGGAGGACCATAAAGCAAAACATGGTCAAGCGCTTCTTTCCTTTGTTTTGCAGCTTCTATAAATATTTTGAGATTGTCCTTAACTACTTTTTGGCCTACGTACTCGTCAAAAGTCCTGGGCCTGAGACTGTAGTCGTCACTGTCAATGTGCGTCATCTCGCAGCCGACAAGTCTTTCTTCATCCATTGTATGCACCGCCATTCATAATTCTCTCACATATGTATCATATCCGACTTTGTAAGTCCTCAGTATGAGAAGTCTTCCTCTGCCGGAGATATTCCCTAAACTCTACCGGAAACGTTCCTTAAAGCGTTTCTGATTATCGTTTCAAGAGTCATGCCCTCAGTATATACCGCCTTTACTGCCTTGTTTGATTCCAGGGCGGTATAACCCAGAACCATCAGAGCTCCTATCGCCTCGCGAACTTCTTCGCCTTCGGCGGACGGACCTGTGTTTTCAGATATCCCCTCAAGAAAAGCAAATTGCTCTTTCTTGATTTTATCTTTGAGTTCAAGAATAACTCTCTGCGCGGTCTTCATCCCGATCCCCTGTGCCCTGGTGAGACTCTTGGCGTCCCCGCTCATTACCGCAAGCGCGAACTGTGATGGCTGAAGCACCGACAAAAGCGAAATTGCAGCTTTGGGACCTATCCCGGATACCGAAAGAAGCATTTCGAACATTCTTCGCTCTTCTCGGCTGAAGAACCCGTAAAGGTCCATTATCCCTTCCCTCAGATAAAGATGTGTATAGAGTGTCGTCTCACTCCCTATTTGTCCGGTCCTCTCCATTGTCATAAGTGATGAATAAATCTTAAAGCCGATTCCGCCGCTTTCCAAAACGATACAGTCGCCGCTTTTGCTGTCGATTTTTCCGCGAATATAATCAAACATATATTCTCCTATATCCCGTACGATATTATTTTACTTGAATGTGCATGGCATATTGCAACCGCAAGCGCGTCCGCGGCGTCATCGGGTTTTGGTATCACCGCAGTATTCAGAATAGCTTTTACCATCAGCTGAACCTGTTCCTTTGAAGCCCTTCCGTAACCTACCACCGCCTGTTTTACCTGCAGCGGAGTATATTCGAATACTTTCGCCCCGGACCTTGCACCGGCCAGCAGAGCTACTCCCCTGCCATGCGCGGCAGCTATGGCTGTTTTGATGTTCTTATTAAAAAAAAGTTCCTCTACCGAAACTGCGTCCGGCTTAAATCGCACTATAAGCGCAGCAAGCTCTTTGTCGATTTTGAGCAGACGATCGTGAAGGTCGGTACCTGCAGTAGTTGTTATGACACCGTATCCAAGCACAGAAAATTTATTCCCTTTATATTCCACCACGCCGTATCCTGTTATCGCAAATCCCGGGTCAATGCCCATAATGACCATTATCGGAGTCCTCTCGCCTGAACGCCAAACAGAATCAAAAATGATATTGCATATTTATGCATTGTAATGTATAATCATAAGTAATTGAAATGCTGTTGACACCTGTTTTTTTTATTTTAACATATATCGGAGGGATTTTGTATGAAAGCAAAGCAAAAAATAGTACTCGCATACTCGGGAGGGCTGGATACATCGATAATTATTCCGTGGCTCAAAGAAAACTACGGATATGAAGTCATAGCAATGGCCGCTGACGTCGGACAGGGAGAAGAGCTTGAACCTCTTAAGGAAAAAGCCATAAGGACCGGCGCCTCCAAAATATTTATCGAGGATCTCAAGGATGAATTCGTAACCGATTTCGTATTTCCGACGCTGAAAGCAAATGCGGTATACGAGGGCAAATATCTTCTCGGCACATCGTTTGCAAGACCTCTTATTGCGAAAAGACTCGTGGAGATAGCTAAAGCCGAGGGAGCGCAGGCAATCTCGCACGGCGCTACAGGAAAAGGAAATGACCAGGTCAGGTTTGAACTTACTGTAAAAGCGCTGGCTCCCGAGCTCAAGATAATAGCGCCATGGAGGATCTGGGATATCAAGTCGCGCGAAGATGCGATAGATTACGCGAGGGAAAGAAACATTCCCGTTCCCGTCACTAAAAAAGACAACTACAGCATGGACAGAAATCTCTGGCATCTCAGCCATGAAGGCGCGGATCTGGAGGATCCACGCAATGAGCCTGACTACGATAAGATCCTCAAAATGATGGTTGCTCCCGAAAATGCGCCGGACAAGCCCGCCTATATCGAGATTTATTTCGAGCAGGGAATACCCGAAAAAATAAACGGGACCCCGTACAGTCCGGTAAAAATCATTGAAATGCTGAACAAGCTCGGAGGCGAAAACGGAGTCGGAATTGTCGACATGGTTGAAAACCGGCTGGTCGGAATGAAGTCTAGAGGCGTGTATGAAACCCCGGGCGGGACCATACTATATGCCGCGCACAGAGAGCTCGAGCTTCTCTGCCTTGACAGAGACACTCTTCACTACAAGGATATCGTTTCACAAAAATTTGCAGAGCTGGTTTATTTCGGACAATGGTACACGCCTCTCAGAGAGGCCATCTCCTGCTTTGTCGACAGCACGCAGCAAAACGTCACGGGCACAGTCAGAATGAAGCTTTACAAGGGTAATTGCACTCCCGCAGGAGCTGAATCGGACTATTCGCTGTATAGCCATGAACTGTCCACATTTGGCAGGGATGATGTATATGATCAAAAGGATGCCGGGGGATTTATCAATCTGTTCGGTCTTCCGTTGAAAGTCAAGGCCTTGATGGATCAAAAGAATGCAAAGAAGAAAAAAGAGTAAAATTTGGAGGTGTTCCTATGAAGCTCTGGGGAGGAAGGTTTACAAAAAATACTGATGCTTCGGCAGATAGTTTCAACTCATCTCTCCGGTTCGACAGCCGTTTGTATAAACATGATATAGCCGGAAGCATTGCGCATGCCCGCATGCTAGGGAAACAGGGCATTATATCCACGGAAGAGTCGGAAAAAATATGCGGAGCGCTTGACCGGATACTTGAAGAAATCACAAACGGCACCTTGTCTTTCGACTCCGATGCCGAAGACATACACACTTTGATTGAGACTGCCCTCATAAATAAAATCGGTGACACCGGCCGCAAGCTTCACACAGGCAGAAGCAGAAACGACCAGGTCGCTCTGGATCTTCGAATGTACGCAAAAGAGCAGATAAACGAAATCAAATCCTTGATTCTGGAGCTCGGGACCGCTCTGCTTGAAATCGCCGAGGCACACACCGCAACGGTCATGCCGGGATACACTCACTTGCAGAAGGCCCAGCCTGTTACATTTGCGCATCATATTATGGCGTATTTTCAGATGTTCAAAAGGGATACAGGCAGACTTGAGGATTGTTACGACAGGACCGATGTAATGCCTCTCGGATCAGGCGCTCTGGCCGGCACGACCTATCCGCTCGACCGAAGCATGATCGCAAAGGAGCTTGGTTTCGGCAGTATTACGGAAAACAGCATGGATGCGGTCAGCGACAGGGATTTTGTCGCAGAACTGCTCTATTGCATCTCGATGATTATGATGCATCTTTCAAGGTTCTCCGAGGAAATAGTACTGTGGTCATCCGGAGAGTTTAATTTTATAAGGCTTGATGACGCTTTCAGCACCGGCAGCAGCATAATGCCCCAGAAGAAAAATCCCGATGTTGCCGAGCTTGTAAGAGGCAAATCCGGAAGGACATTCGGTAACCTTATGTCCCTGCTGGCAACGATGAAAGGTCTCCCCCTCGCGTATAACAAAGATATGCAGGAGGATAAGGAAGCTCTGTTTGATTCCGTTGACACCGTTAAACAATGTCTCAGTGTATTCTTCGGAATGATTTCGTCCATGAAAATCAATAAGGAAAAAATGCTTAGTGCTTCAAAGGGCGGATTCACAAATGCGACGGACGCCGCTGACTATCTCGCGGTCAAAGGACTCCCATTCAGGACAGCTCATGAGATAATCGGCAAACTTGTTTTATACTGCATCGATAAGAACATGGCTATAGAGGAACTGTCGTTAAACGAGCTGAGATCATTTTCACATCTATTTGACGATGATGTTTATAATAATATCTCGGCTGAAAACTGTGTTTCGAAACGCTCGATTACCGGCGGTCCGGCTGAAGAAACTGTTAGGATTGCTATAGAAAAAGGGAAATCAGACATACGAAAAATATCGAACCCGGATTGAAAGCAATTTTCAAATATTTTATCCCGGGAGCATTGCGACGGAGTCCTCGCTTTTCGCTAATCTAATCTCAGCTTTTTATTCAAGGCTTTTCCGAAACTGTACCAGGAATCGCGGATCCTGAATTTCATGTCGCCCTCAAGACCGCCTTCGATAACGCTGTTAAGCTCAGAGCGCATGTCAAAATACTCAGACAGGTTGAATTCTTCAGCTTTCAGCAGTTCTTCCATATCTGAGATCCACAGCTTCAAGCTTTCTTCGCCCGGGAAGTATTCATTCGGGATTTTCTTTTTTAAATGAGCAACGACAAGTTTGACGGCTTTTTTCTTTACGTCATTGTCTGTCTGGATTTTCTTTGCTTTTCCTGCCATAACCATACGCTCCTCATTTTTTTATTAGATAGGACTTGTCCCCTCATAACTGCAAGCGTTACGATAGACGACTTATAAAACGGCCGAAGATCCTCTGAAGTTTAATGTGTTTGTTTTACAGATTAAATTTGATTCGGATTATCTATGAATATATTATAGCATACATTGCTTATTATGTAAATTCAGGGCCTGGTCTTTGACAGTTGAATAGACAACCGAAATCTTGGAAGCCTTGAAAA
>JAQVNH010000003.1 GCA_028703215.1 Eubacteriales bacterium | reverse complement strand
AAATTCACCTGACGGAATAATAGACACAAGAAATTCGGGAACGGCACTTAGTTTTGGCTTGGCTGTGGCAGCTCTCGGAAATGAATGGACAGTATTGACCGGCGACAGTCAGGTATCAGCAAGACCACTCGCTCCATTGATAGCGGCACTCGATAATCTTGGCGGGCATGTTTTTTCAGCAAACAGCAACGGAAAACCTCCGGTCGCGGTTAAGGGAAGGATAAAAGGAGGAAGGACCGAGATCGATGCAATGACATCGCAATTTTTGTCTGCCCTGCTGATAGCGGCTCCTTTGCTTGAGCATGATACAATAATAGACGTCACAAGGATCAGCGAAACTCCGTATGTGGAGATGACCCTTGAATGGCTCGGGAAACAAAGGATCAAGATCAAAAGAGACGGGCTTACGCATTACGAGATCAAAGGAAATCAAAAATATAAACCTTTCAAAGCAAACATAACCGGAGACTTTTCATCTGCAGCATATTTTGCCGTTCTTGCAGCCATGACAAAAAATGAAATAACGCTGGAAAATGTTGACTTTAAAGATTCACAGGGAGACAAGCTGATATTTGATGTGATCAGAAGCATGGGAGCTGATGTCGATATACAGGCAGATACGGTGACTGTTAAAGGAGACACGCTCAAAGGCATGGTAATAGATATGAACTCATTTCCCGATGCTTTGCCTGCAATGGCTGTTGCAGGCTGTTTTGCGGAGGGGGAGACAAGACTGGTGAATGTCGCGCAGGCAAGGATGAAAGATACTGACAGGATCTCGGCCATGTGCTCTGAACTGAAAAAAATGGGAGCGGACATATCAGAATCAGAAGATGGTCTTGTCATAAGGCAAAGCAAGCTTTACGGGTGCAGAGTCGAAGGACACAATGACGATAGGGTCGTTATGGCTCTTGCGATTGCCGGGCTGAGCATAGACGGAATAACCTCGATTTCTACAGCTGAAGCGGTCAAGACGACATTTCCCCAATTTATCGAAATATTGCAGGCATGCGGCGGGACTATTTTGCTGCAATAAAAAGATTCCAGAAAACATAAAGTCCTGCAGAATACTCTGCAGGACTTCGTTTGTTTCATGACAAAATCGGTTATTTGTTGACCAGTTCCTTGAGCCCTTTTCCTGCTCTGAATACCGGAGCTTTCGAAGCTTTGATGTTGATGACGGCTTTGGTCTGGGGATTTCTTCCCTTTCTTGCCGCTCTTTTCCTGACTTCAAATGTTCCAAAACCTACGAGAACTACCTTGTTACCCTTCTTAAGCGCACCTTGAACTGATCCGATGAATGCATTCAGGGCAGCTTCGCTGTTTTTCTTGTTGAGCCCTGATTTTTCGGCGATAGAGTTGATTAATTCTGTTTTATTCATGTACTCGACCTCCTTATTTTTTAATACAAGCCAATATTATACCGAAAAAAATATCAAGTCAAGCATTTTTGTGCATTTTAGTGCTTTACAGGGGTTTTTTGTTAAAAAATCATTAAATTTTTAACAAAATATCAAACCTGATGAATAATTACCGCAACAGTAATGGATACAACCCTTTCATTGATTTTTAACTGTTCTTATAATACAATGGCTTTCAGAGCAGAACAAATTTCATTTTTTGAGATGGCGGGAATATTATGAAAACAATCAAGGCAGAGCGCGTTATCGAAACAGTAGAAGATTTGTGCATCAAAGCAAACTGTTCTCTTAACAGTGATATTATCGAAGCGATCTCCGAAGCTATCAAAAACGAAGAGTCTCCTGCGGGAAGAGAAGCCCTCAAACAGATCAAAACCAACTCGGAAATAGCCTTTTTCGAACAGATGCCAATGTGCCAGGATACAGGCATGACAGTCGTATTTGCAGAAATAGGGCAGGATATCCGGATCATCGGAGGGGATCTTGGGGATGCAATAAACGAGGGTGTCAGAAGAGGATACTTAAAAGGGTATCTCAGAAAATCGGTCGTTGACGATCCCATATTGAGAACAAATACAGGCGACAATACACCCGCTGTCATCCATTATGAAATAGTCGCGGGAGAAAATCTTAAACTGACAGTCGCGCCAAAAGGATTCGGAAGCGAAAACATGAGCGCGATAAAAATGCTTAAACCTTCCGATGGACTTGCGGGGATAAAGGAATTTGTTGTGGAAACTGTCGATAAAGCAGGATCAAACCCCTGTCCGCCTGTTATTGTCGGTGTGGGGATAGGCGGGACAATGGAAAAGGCCGCTCTGATCGCTAAAAAGGCGCTTTTGAGGCCTATAGACATTAGAAACGGCAAAAGACACATAAGGGAGCTCGAAGAACTCCTGCTGAAGATGATAAACGGACTGGGAATAGGACCTGCCGGAATAGGAGGCTCAAATACAGCGCTTGCCGTCAATATCGAGGTGTATCCGACCCATATAGCAGGATTGCCGGTTGCAGTGAATATAAGCTGTCATGCGACAAGGCATGCGGAAGCTTTTTTATAGTAAAGTTTCGGGGAGAAAAGAATGCAGAAAAAAATAGAAACGCCGATTGATCAGGATACTGTAAAAAGGCTGAGCACAGGAGACAGCGTGCTCCTGAGCGGCATCGTTTTCATAGCCCGGGATGCGGCGCATAAGAAAATAGCAGAAATGCTGGACAGAGGAGAGCCGCTGCCGATCGACATCCGGGGACAGGTCATATATTATGCAGGTCCGTGCCCGGCGAAGCCCGGACAGGTCATCGGTTCGTGCGGACCGACAACGAGCGGAAGAATGGATGCATATGCTCCGCGGCTTATTAAACTCGGGTTGGCTGGAATGATTGGAAAAGGCACGAGAAATACTGAAGTCATAGCTTCAATGAAGGATCACGGAGCAGTCTATTTTTGCGCCGTCGGCGGCACAGGCGCATTGCTTGCCAAATGCATTGTTTCGCAGGAGGTGATCGCTTTTCCTGAACTTGGAACGGAAGCGCTCAGAAAGGCTGAAATAAAGGATTTTCCGGTGATCGTCGCAATCGACGGAAGAGGAAACGACATATACGAAACAGGCAGGCTGAGGTACAAAAAAACTGTTTGTGATGCTTGAAATAATGGTATAATATCAGCAATAAAAAAGGACACAGGATGTTCGATATTAGGAGGTTTGAAATGGCAAAAATTACCGGAGACATGATAATAGCTGACGTTTTAAGAAAGGATACGAGATGCGCGCCGGTCTTCTTTAAGAACGGGATGCATTGTATCGGATGCCCTTCCGCATCCGGAGAGAGCATCGAAGAGGCATCTGCAGCTCATGGAATAGACTCGGAAAAGCTTGTTCAAGAGCTGAACGATTATTTCGATAATAAAAAGGCGGAATAGAAAATCAGAGATTGCGTATAAAACAGACACTTCGTTTAAGCGGAGTGTCTGTTTTTTTACTTGTTAATAATGTTGTGAGAAGGTATAATAAATCTTGCCTTAAAGGCTAAAAATAATGGCGGAGGACCAGGGCATGGCAGTCAGAGTAGTTGTAGGCACCCAGTGGGGCGACGAAGGTAAAGGCAAATACATAGACATACTTGCAAAGGACTCTGATATCGTTGTCAGATTTTCGGGCGGAAGCAACGCCGGGCATACCATCGTACATAACAATATATGCCACAAGCTTCATCTGGTGCCTTCGGGGATACTGCATCCCGGCAAAATCTGCATTATCGGAAACGGTGTTGTTGTTGATCCCGAAATCCTGATAGAGGAAATCAAAAATCTTAAAAGAAACGGCGTTAATGCAGAAAACTTGCTTATCAGCGACAGGGCGCACATTGTGATGCCCTACCATAAAGCTTTGGACGAGCTCCAGGAAAAGTTCAGGGGCACAAAGTCCCTCGGAACCACAAAAAGAGGCATAGGTCCCGCATACTCCGATAAAGCCGAAAGATCGGGGATAAGGATCTGCGATCTTCTCAAACATGACATTTTTGAAAAAAAAGTCAGAGACAATCTGGCAGTCAAGAATATGATAATTGAGAAAGTGTACGGCGGAAAAGGATTTAACGCTGAAGAGATGATCGCGCAGTACCGGTCATATGCGGATACGCTTAAAAAATATGTGACTGATGTCAACGCATACTTGTTCAGAGCGATAGAACAAAATAAAAACATATTATTTGAAGGCGCTCAGGCAACTTTTCTTGATTTGGACTTCGGCACTTATCCTTATGTCACATCATCAAATCCAATTGCCGGAGGAGTATGCACGGGTGCCGGAATCGGGCCGACTTATATCGACGAAGTTTACGGCGTCCTAAAAGCATATACTTCAAGAGTGGGTTCGGGACCGTTCCCGACGGAGCAAAAAAACGAGACGGGCGACATGATCCGAGAACTCGGACACGAGTACGGAACGACTACCGGAAGGCCAAGGCGCTGCGGATGGCTTGACATGGTAATGATAAGATATTCCGCTATGATCAACGGGCTTACAGCTCTTGCCATAAATCATGTGGACACTATAGGAAAACTTGAAAGGATCAAATTGTGCAAAACATACGAAATCGGAGGCAAAGAAGTCAGCCGGATTCCTGCCGACATTGAAGAGCTTGCTCTGTGCAAACCCGTATACGAGGAATTTGAAGGATGGGGCGATATATCGCATATCAGACAATACAAGGATCTGCCCGACAACGCAAAGGTTTACCTTTCCAGGATACAGGAACTTGCCGGAGTGGAAATAAAAATGATAGGTGTCGGAAGCAGCCGCGAGCAGACTATCACGGTAAGATAAGCTTCTGTTAAAATAAGTTGACAAACGCGCAGCAAATATATATCATCTATACTTGTGCGGCGCGGAAAACGCCGCATATTTATGAGCCATTAGCTCAGTTGGCAGAGCACTTGACTTTTAATCAAGGGGTCCGGAGTTCGAGCCTCCGATGGCTCACCAAAACCAAAGCGGCCAAGACATGAAGTCCTGACCGCTTTTTTGTATTTAATAGGCACAAATCATTCTTGCTGATTTTCGTTCTTAATCATCTGATTTTTCTGCACTCAAGGTAATAACGCTTTTCGTGGGCTTCTCCCATCGAGAAGGTTTTACGTGGAAGCACGCCGTCTTTGATTACGGTTTTAAACAGGAGGCTTTTATCCATCGCCGGCAGAAGAAAGCCGATCGAATTTTTCTGTGCAGAGAGAGAAAGCACAGTGTTTTTCCCGTGGATATAATCTATCTTTGCCTCCTTGTTTTTGTTCAGAAAAAAATCAAGGAATGCCTGCAATGTGCCTGTTTCAAGCTGATAAGCGGGGTTGTTGACGCAAATAAAGCCTTTTGTGTCTCCATACTGATATACTATGATATGAAAACTGCTGCTTTCTGTCCAAATGTTTTCAATATTATCAGAGGCTATATCATTTTCGCTCATAATACTGCAGCCGGAAAGATCATTAAAATATGATCCGGCAGACTCTAAAAGCATGACAGGGTCAACGTTGGTGACTACTCTGTGAATCGGTTCAAATTTTATCCCGTCGTTATGAACGTTTATAAGTTCAGCCATCGCATATCTTGCAGGATGTGATATGCGATCGGCGGGAGAAAGGCTTTTCTTCTTGTTTTCCCAAAACGCCTTTGCCGCGGCAAGCGAATGGTTTCCGTCTCCTACCGCATAGAGAAGCACAGGGCATTTGGGATCGGTGTTATACTTGTTTAAGAAACTATCCTTATCAGCAAGCATTTCAAGAGCCGAAGCGATATCATCAAGCATCCCCGTATCAATGACATGATAACCTTTAATATTTCCTCCGCCCATCATAAGCGGAAAATCATAAAGCTTGCGCATGAGGTCGACTTTTTCAGCGAGGGGTTCAATGACTGTTTTACCCGGGTCATCGATCAGCACAAGTATGTGAGGAAGTTCAAGGAGCGCATTTTCTCTGATTTTTATTCTCGGAGGGAGTCTGTCGGTCACGGTGCCTTCCGTTGAGCGGATCATTGATGCGGAATCGGCGGAGTAGTCGTACATCTCAAGATCAAATGCCACTACCAGGCCTTTTCTGGAGGGGTTTTCAGGTGTGCTTCTTTCGACATATATAAAACCCCGGCCTTGTGGAATCAGAATTTTATCTTCAACATATTTTTGCATGGTCCGGTTAATGCTGTCGATCTCTAACTCAGACTCATGCTTCTCAAGATAGGCTTCGGGCAGGATAAGCTTAAGCGTTGAAGGCGAATTGCCGACAAGACCCTCGACTTTTTTCCAGTATTCGGGCTGAGAAGTAAACTGGTCGCAGGCTATAACGGACCACTTTTGCATATCCCCCTTTTTTTGCGGCAGCAAAACGCCCGGAAGCTTCAGCCCGAGTTTATCCAATCTCGCCTCGACAGATCTCATGCGATGCTTATCGGAAGATATCATATGATTTTTCTCGGCAGGTCCCATTCGGATTTTCCTTTCAACAGCAGCTTCTATCACCGGAGGTTTATCCATGTTTTGACACAGATCGAGCCGCTTATGAATCTGATATTATAATAACACCGCCGCGCAGTCAATCTTATATCGCTTGACACTCGAAATCATCAATATATAATAATAGCAGGACTTTACGGACTGCCATGCAAAGGTGAGATGACAATGCAAAGAATCGGCTTAAATGAATTAAGAAAAAGATTTCTCGATTTTTTTGAGAGCAAAGGGCATCTTGTACTGCCCAGTTTCTCTCTTGTACCTGAAAACGATCAGAGCATACTGCTAATAAATGCAGGGATGACACCTCTCAAGCCATATTTCACGGGAGAATTGAAACCGCCCTCTCCAAGAGTCGCAACTTGTCAGAAGTGCATCAGAACACCTGATATAGAACATGTCGGGCATACCGCGCGCCATGGGACTTTTTTCGAGATGCTGGGTAATTTTTCATTTGGAGAGTATTTTAAAAAGGAAGCTATCACATGGGCTTGGGAATTTTTTACAAAAGAGCTTGAGATACCCGCTGACAAGCTTTGGATAACTATATTTGAGGAAGATGACGAAGCCTTTGACATATGGAACAAAGACGTAGGTCTGCCGGCAGAAAGAATAGTCCGGATGGGTAAAAGCACCAACTTCTGGGAGCATGGCACAGGTCCCTGCGGACCCTGCTCCGAGATCCACTTCGACAGAGGCGAGGAGCAAAGCTGCGGAAAAAGCACTTGCGGGGTCGGCTGCGACTGCGACAGATATATCGAAGTGTGGAACCTTGTATTCACGCAGTTTTACAGGCATGAAAACGGCGAGTATACGAAGCTCGACAAAAAAAACATCGATACCGGCATGGGACTCGAAAGGCTTGCGGTAGTCATGCAGGGAGTCGAGAATCTTTTCGAAGTCGATACGATATTCAATATCCTGAAAGCGGTATGTAAAATAACCGTTACAGAATACGGAGCCTCAAGCGAAAAGGACATTTCCATAAGATTGATAACTGACCATATACGAAGCACGGTATTCATGATATCCGACGGTATAATTCCTTCAAATGAAGGAAGGGGATATGTATTAAGGCGTCTGCTGAGGCGCGCCGCAAGGCACGGAAGATTGCTCGGGATCAAAAACTCGTTCCTGTATGAGATTGCCCGCGTGGTGCTTGAAGAATCGAAGGAGGCATATCCCGAGCTTCAGGAGAAATGGGAATACATACGTAAAACTATTGAAACTGAAGAGAATAGATTCCAGGATACCATCGACCAGGGTCTGTACCTTCTTGAAGCCGAGATAAAGACAATCAAGGCGGGTGGCCTTGACACTATCCAGGGAGAAACCGCTTTCAAGCTGCATGACACTTATGGGTTCCCTTTGGATCTGACCAGAGAGATCGCAGAAGAGCATGGCTTGAAGGTCGATGAGAACGATTTTGCGGTCAGGATGCAAGGACAGCGAGAAAAAGCCAGAGAAGCGATAAGGGACAGAGGCAATTCCGCATGGGGCGGAGGTTCGGTCGAAGGTCTTGAAAGCGAAGGCAAAACTGAATTTGTCGGGTATGAATCATTCAAATGCGAGAGCAAAGCTTTGCATTTGCTGATCGAAGGAAAAGAAGCGCCGCAAGCGCTTCAGGGAGACAGGGTCACACTCATTGCAGACAGGACCCCATTCTATGCCGAAAGCGGCGGGCAGGTAGGGGACACGGGCTATATCTCCGCATCTGAAGGGGTAATGCGTGTCGAAGACTGCATCAGATCTTCCGACGGAAAACATCTGCATATAGGCATAGTACAAAAGGGAGTTTTGAAAAAAGGCGACAGGATCAGTTTGGAAATAGATTTAAAGCGAAGAAAAAACATTGCCAGAAACCATACTGCAACTCATCTTCTGCACAAATCCCTGAGAAATATCCTTGGGGGACATGTCGCGCAGGCAGGGTCGCTTGTGACCGACGAAAGGATGAGATTCGATTTTACCCACTTTACTGCAATGACCGATGAGGAAATGGCATTGGTGGAAAAAGAGGTAAATGAAAGGATATTTAACGGAGAACGAGTCACGGTCAGAGAAATGTCCCTGAAAGAAGCTAAGACGCTTGGAGCAGAGGCTCTTTTCGGTGAAAAATACGGGGAAAGGGTACGCGTGATAACCGTAGACAATTACAGCATGGAACTGTGCGGCGGGACACATCTGTCAAATACATCGGAAGCCGGGTTATTCAAGATACTCAGCGAAGGCGGCGTTGCTTCGGGAGTCAGAAGGATAGAAGCTCAGACCGGACCGTACGCGCTCGAATATTTGAAAAACAGAGAGCAGCTCCTGAAAAATACGGCTGCCATTCTGAAAACAGCTGCCGAGGAATGTCCCAAAAAAGCAGAAATATTAGTGAATGAAGCACACGATATTTCGAAGGAAAATGAAAAATTACGTCTTAAAATAGCGCTTTCGGGTTTGGATGAAGTAATTTCGAGCGCTCAGGTCATCAACGGTGTAAAGGTGATAAGTAAAAAATATGGCGAGATGGACATTCACACGCTGAGAAATACCGGGGACACGATCAGAAACAGATTAAAAAGCGGCGTTCTGATACTTGCCTCTACTGAAGGCGAAAAGGTCAATCTTATAGTCATGGCGACGCCCGATGCAGTCAGCCGCGGAGTGCATGCCGGAGAAATCATCAGGGAAGCCTCGCGTGTCGTAGGCGGCGGAGGAGGCGGCAGACCTGATATGGCTCAGGCGGGCGGCAGGGACAAGTCTAAAATAAGTGAAGCGCTTGAGATCGCGGTCAATATTGCAAGCAAACAGACAAATTCTTGAGTCTTGAGTTAAGGAGGATGAAAATGACAGATTGTATTTTCTGCAAAATAATCAACAAAGAGATCCCATCCGAGATACTGTACGAAACTGACAATGTGATCGCATTCAAGGATATACATCCGGTAGCTCCTGTACATGTGCTTATTGCGCCGAAATTGCATATAGAAAACATTGAGAAGCTTGATTCCGAGAATATTTCGGTAGTCTGCGACATACATCTGGCTGCAAAAAAAATAGCGAATGATTTCGGCATATCGGAGAAAGGCTACAGGCTGATTTCAAATTGCGGAAAAGCAGCGGGGCAAACCGTGCCGCATCTGCATTACCATCTGATCGGAGGCAAGAGGTTCGGAATTTCGATTGTTTGAGTTCCAATCAATGTTCAGGCAGGCGGGCATAATGATATGAAGTTAATTGAAAGATTGTTAAAAAACAGACGAATTCTGCCGCGCAAAACAATTCAACTTGAACTTCTGATTGCTTTTATTTGTGTGTCAATGATCCCCGTATTTATCGTGAACGTCTATTACTACAAAGTTATGAGCACACTTATAGGGGATAAGGTAAAGGATTATAACACCGAAATAATAAGTCAGGTCGGTCAAAAAGTCGATACCCTGGTATCAATGATAGATATAGCAAAGGTTCAGGCAGCTGATTTTCTAATAACATCCGAAGATCTTGCCAAGTATGACTCAAGTTCTCCAAGCGACAAGGTTGCAATGGTGAAAAGCGTTGAAAACCTTCTTTCAAGGATACAATATTCCTTCAATTCGATCTCTTATGTCTATCTTCTTTTATCAGACGGGCATATATATACAATAAATCCCAATTGCGACAAAGCCAGGCTTGCGGAGAAGCAATGGATAAAAAACGCTGAGCGCGAAGAATTCTGGGACATTGTTGTTCCAACCCACAACGCCGATTACTATAATATATACAAACCTGAAGAGCAGGTGCCTGTAGTATCATTCATAAAAAAAATCACCTGGTACGGCCGGGAAGATGTTGTCGGCATCATACAAGTCGACATGAAATATACCGAGATCCAAAATATAATAGAAAATGTCGACATCGGCAGCAAAAGTTCAATAGTCGTATGCGATTCAAATGATAATATCATCTACTGCCCCGATGAAAATTTTTTAGGCGGAAAACTCGGTGATTTCGACCCTGAAGGTTATGACCTGAGCAGCATAAAGGAGTACTCGGAAGGAAGGAAAATGCGGGATGCATTTTCTGTCGAATACTCCTTATCAAATGCCGATTGGAAGGTCATCGGATATATCTCGACCGAGGAGCTGTATCTTCAATACAAAAGCCTGACAGACATTTCGCTCATCATCATGTTTGCGATGCTGTTTATGTCCGTCCTCATTTCATATTTCCTGTCAAAAGGCATA
The DNA here is from genome assembly GCA_028703215.1 of Eubacteriales bacterium. Classification (GTDB taxonomy): domain Bacteria; phylum Bacillota; class Clostridia; order Acetivibrionales; family STF1-152; genus STF1-152. The sequence goes on along the minus strand of JAQVNH010000003.1, from coordinate 10,061 downwards.
ACCAGACCGATAACAAGAGTCATGCAAAAAATGAAAATGGTCGGCGAAGGCAAGCTTGAGATCTACAGCAAAGAAACAAAGAATGCGGATCTCCAGATATTGACAGACAGCTACAACTCAATGGTAAAGCAGATCGGAATTCTTATGAACGGAATAGCGGCAAAGGAGAAAGAAAAAAACAAGATGGAGCTGACCGCGCTGCAAGCGCAGATAAATCCTCATTTCCTGTATAATACTCTCAATAGCATAAAGTGGCTTGCGGAGATGGATAAACCCAATCAGACTATCGTTCATGCCATAATGTCACTGGGGAAGATTTTACGGTACAGCTACCAAAGCGGAGACAGCCTGGTCAAGATCAGAGACGAGCTTGACTTTTTGGAGAATTATATTTTCATACAGAGGATCCGCTATGGAGAGGGCATAAAGGTGGAAATCAACATAAATGAGGAATTGAATAATTTCAGCATATTGAAATTCACGCTTCAGCCGATAATAGAGAATTCAATAATACATGGTTTCGCGGGAATGAATCCGAGCGGAAACATTTTACTGAACGGAAACAGATCCGGCGATACGGTGATATTTGAGATCATAGACGACGGAGTGGGCGTCAGTCTTGACAACAGGGAAAAGTTCACAGGTCTTGGAATGGATAATGTCAATTCGAGGATAAAAATGAATTTCGGAGAAGAGTATGGTTTGAAAATGGAAAGCAGTCCGGGAAAAGGAACAAAAGTCACTATCACTATTCCTGTATTAAGTTAGGAAAAGGGTCGATCAAATGTATAAAGTATTGATAGTTGAAGATGAACTGCTGGTAAGGGAAGGAATAAAGAAGAGCATAGACTGGGCAGCAAACGGATTTGCCCCGCCAAAAGAGGCATATAATGGAAGCGATGCCTGGAGCATAATCGAATCCTCTCATGTGGATGTCGTAATAACTGATATCAAAATGCCCGGAATGAATGGAATAGAGCTCATTCGAAAGATAAGGAACTCATCAAAACAAATGGAGATAATTATACTAAGCTGCTACAACGACTTCAATTATGTAAAAGAAGCCCTTGAGCTGGGAGCCTGCGATTATCTGTTCAAACTTGACATGATGCCTGAGGATATTGTCAAAGCGCTGCAAAGGGCTGTTGAGAAATTAAGCAGCAAGGAATCGACCAACAGTAAAATCAAATTGCTTGAGCAGACTATATCCGATAATCTCCATATCTCGAAAGCGGCTTATTTATTAGATATCGTAAACGGTAAAAAGGTTACCCGGGATGAATTTTCAAAAATTGCGGATGAATTGGCAATTAAGCTCGGTAATAATAATATGATCCTTGCGATAATTAAAATTGATGATATCGACAGTGCATTACAGAAAGGTATTTTCGATAATGATTATACGGCAAAAATTTCGATACTTAACCTGATAATTTCCTGCATCTCAGTCAATGAAAATGCTGAAGTTGTTTACAAAAGCAGAAATGAGTATGTTTTGATCATAAATCTGGGGAAAATCAGCAGCGAAAACAAGAGGTACGAATTCAGCAACGAACTGCTCAGAAATATTATAACATCCATAGAAAATGATTATCAGCTGAGAGTGACTGCGGGGACATGCAGAAGATTCTGGAGCATAGAAAATCTCGGGACGGCTTACAAGGAAAGCTCCTTTGCAGTTGATAAAAGATATTTTACCGGCACCGGAAATATTATATATTTTGAAGATCTGGGCCAACAAAAGGAAATAAAAGATGCCGGAGATGAAATGAAAAGAATGCTTCGGGAAATCGGCGGCAATGAAAGCGAGGAACTTGCGCCCAGCATACAGCGGATTTTCAGCAGGATCAGATCAGATGATTGCTACAGCATAAATGAAGTGCTCGAAATCAGCAGTTATATTATGTGCAGTTTGCTGAAGACGGTCATTAAACATGACAGCATAATAGAAGAGCTGTATTTGAGCGAGCCTTTTATTTATTCGAATTTGTTTAAAAAAAGCACTATAGACGATATGGAAGATCACTTGCGCAAAATAGAGTCGAGAATCGACGAGTTGCGCACTGCAAGGCACAGGGATGAAATAAGCAGGGCATTGATCTACATCGAACATAATCTGTCAAACTCCGCTTTGAGCCTCGGAGAGGTAGCCGCATCAGTAAACCTGAGCAAGAACTATTTCAGCAAGGTTTTCAAGAAAAGCCTTGGCTCGAATTTTATAGATTTTCTTACTAAAGCGAGACTTGAAAACGCTGAAGAGCTTTATAAGACAACAAGACTCAAGGTTTACCAGATAGCGGGTAAAGTAGGATATTCCGACTGGCGGTATTTTTGTAAGTTATATAAAAAGCGCAAAGGCCATAAGCTGACTTCACTGAAAAGGTAAAGGGAGGATTAGCCTTGTACAGAAGATCTGATATTTCAAGATTAAGCATTATTCTTATAGCGGTCATTTTGTTTGCCGGGTGCGGAAACGGCAATGGCGTGCCTGATCAAACAACGGATGGGAATGTCAATAAAATAGTTTTGCGATTTGCCCATAACTGGACGAATGGGGATACGAAAGCGCCATATTTTGAACCAATGCTGGAAAAATACGCTCGGCTTCGCGAGGATTCGGTTGAATTTATATTTGAAGCAACATCAAAAATGGACCATAAACATAAGATTCAGGTCGATGTGGCCAGCGGAAATACCCCCGATATTTTTACATATTGGGCGGGGTCGCCTTTCGCTTCACTTGTGCAGGCAGACGCCCTTGCAGATATGGGCGAATATTTGAGCATGAGCAAGCAAATAAAGGCCGGGCATTTCGATGACGAAATGTTTGACAGTCTCATATTCAACGATAAAACATACGGTATCCCTTATGAGGTTTATAAGTCATTTTTACTGGTCAACAGAGAGCTTTTCAGGAAAGCCGGAATCGGGAAATACCCTGAAACGATTGAGGAACTTATATCTATGGCTCCGCAATTCGAAAAAATAGGCGTGATACCTGCGGCCTTCACCAGTAAAAATGGAGATCCTTCCCACACACTTTACAGCTCTTTCCTGTTTCAATATGCGGGAGAATATGAAAAGAGCCTGGATATCAGCAACACATTTTTATTTAAAAATGAAAATACCATAAAAGCGGCTCAAGCAATTGAAGCCTTGAGAATTGGAAAAGTAATTCCGATGGATACGATTCAAACCGGAGGAGACGAGGGCGCTGTGACATTATATAACAGCGAAAAGGCTGCAATGGTAATTGCCTTCCCGTGGATGATACAAATGATAGACGAAGAGATTGCGGAAAAGTCTGACATAATTGCAGTTCCAAGCCTGTCCGACTTTACCGAATATTCCTCTTCATTCTGCGTAGGCGCTGTATCTATGGGAATCGCGGTCAATAAAGGATCATTGGCAGATGAGCTGCTCAAAAACGAATTAATAGACTTCATCGATTATCTGGTATCTGACGAAATGTTCAGAGAGCTTGCAAAGTCGGGAATGTTCCCGGCGAAGAATGTTGAGATAGATCCCGAAACGGTTCCCGCTCTTTTCTTAAAGGTCGCTGATTTTACAAAAAATCAGGAGCTGAAACTCAATCATGCGAAGCTTTTTCCAAATGATGAGGTACTTAATGTTTATCTGGACAGTCTGGACAAACTGTTTGCGGGAGCGATAAATGCGCATGAATTCAATGACACGGTTCAGGGTTCTTTGGATGACGCCAAAGAAAAATTGGGTCAGGAGATAATAAACTGACACAAAATAAGTAAAATACGACACATTTTATTTTATAAATTTCAAGGTTCATTTTCTTTGCCCAAGTCGTGAATATATTACCACAAGAGAATTAATTTATATGGTATTAGATCATCTGAAAATTCCATACAATATTCTAAAAGAATCAGATCAGTCAACTTAATATCAGTGTTTTAGTCATATTGAGCCGATTTTGTTTTATATGGGTTGAGCCGCAAAGCATTTATTGCTTTGTGTTCAATAATATAATGGAAGAGGTGAAAAAATGAAAAGAACCATTAAAGTACTTAGTTTGCTTGTTGCATTGGTACTTATGACCACGGTTTTTGCAGCATGCGGCAAAGCGGAGGAACAGGTAGAGCTCGAAGTAGTAGTAACTGACCCGGAATACATGGCCAAAGAGAGAGAGATATGGGACTTGTATGAGGCAGAGCACGAGAATGTCAAGATCAATCTGATTTCCGTCAACGAAGATCAGGCTGCTGCATTCGATGCGCGCATTGCGGCAGGAAATCCTTCGGACATTATGTGCAAGAGAACAAATGTATCGAAGGACGATTACAAGACTTATGTTAATCTGCAGGAAATCGACTACCCGTACTGGGACAGCTTCATTTATGACATCAAAAGCGCATTTTCAGAGGTCCAGGGAATAAGCGACGAGTATTCTCCGGTACTTAGCGTATGGGCAGGCAAATTCTATTCTTACCTGCTTTATGAGGATGAGATGGAAAAGGCGGGTTTAGATCCCGTGAATGATGTGAGATCTCTGGAAGATCTGGATAGCTTCCTGGCGGACCTCAAAACATATGTTGACGGGAACGACGAGATCGACTATGTGTTCGATATCGGCTGGGATTCCTGGTTCGACGGCTCAGTGCTTGTGCAGTCGTTTGCGGTGGCAAGGGGCTTTAGCGGTGACGATATGGAAGATGTATTCATGGGCAATATCCGCTGGGACGACCTCGAGAACAATCCGTATGCGGCAGCATTTGAGCTTCTTAAGGAGTACTATGTCAAGGGATATCTCCCTGACAAGTGGTGGACAAGAAGCTGGGATCAGGATTATGAGCCCGGTTTCATAGCTAAAAAATCGATCCTCGCATTCCACGGTCCGTGGCTGTGGGCAAAAGTGCTTGCAGCAAATCCTGATGCCAAGCTTTCCGGATTCACGCTTCCCATCAATGATGACGGCAAGGTCTGGTCAGGTGCTGCGACAGCGGTTGAAGGCGCTTGCATGTTCGAGTGCAACAGGGACAAACCTCAGTTTGACGAGACGGTTAAGGCCTTCATATGGTTCAACAGTCCGGAAATAGTCAAACTTCGCTCGGAAGCTCTGGGATTGGCAGTATGCATGGATCTGAGCGATGTCGGCCAGCCGGATCTGAAGGATCCTCAAACACTTTCCATAGTTAAGCCATTCCAGGATGGTTTCTTCGGAGAAGGTTCATGGGAGAGCGTTGAGCCCAACAGAATAGCGTCTGCATATAAAGTAAAGGGTACCCCTGATGTTCTTCAGGATGACGCGATCGCTGTCGAAATCGGGAAATATTTCGAGGGCGAGGCAACATTGGAAGAATTCATGAAGGTATTGCAGGCTCGTTGGGAAGGCAGCTATGATTTCAGCAACAAATAATTATTAAAATGACCGGAGAGAGGACTTGTTCCTCTCTCCTTTATTTTAAGAAAGAGAATGGCCGATATGACACGTCTTCAAAGTTTTAAAAGGAAAAAAACTATTGACAATGCCATCGACGTTGCTTTTTGCGCGCCGCAGCTGCTTCTGTATACCCTGTTTACACTGCTGCCGTTTGTCATCGCGATTCCAATGGTACTGACAGACTATGCTAACTTCCTGGATCAAAATGTCAAGTTCATCGGATTAGCTAATTTTATTTCCATATTCAAATCCCCGGTAATCGAACAGCTCATGCCGGCACTCGGGAAAACGGCTGCCTTTACATTAGTCAATTATTCAACTCTTTTCATATTTTCCCTTCCATTGGCGCTGATAATGTTCGAAATGAATGCGCGGATCAAAAAGGCGTATTTTACGGTGATATTTCTTCCGTTGATGCTGTCCGGCGTGGGACTTGGCATGCTTATATCGATGCTTTTCTCAATGGACACCGGATCGATAAACCTTTTACTGACAAAACTGGGCTTGATCAGCAAGCCCCTGGACATAAGAGATTCAAGCATAACAGCTCTCGTTCTTCCCTTGCTGTCCGGCTGGCGATACGCCGGGTACAATATGGCTCTGTTTCTTTCCGGACTTCTTGCCATACCCAAAGAAACCATAGACGCAGGAAGAGTCGACGGGGTAAATTACTGGCAAAGAGTAAGGCATATCTACTTGCCGCAGATAGTCCCCAATATAATGATCGCAACTGTTTTATGCCTCCTGGGATCATTCGGGATCTTTGACGAGTGCATAGGATTAGGCGCTCTCCAAGGAAATCCCAACGCGCAATACCTGTCGGTTTTGATATACCGGATGGGATTCTCAAGCGCGGGCGGAGGCGGCAGTGCAGCTGCCGGAACTCTTTCTCAGGGAGTGGCGATATCGCTTGCCGTTTATACTCCGCTGTTGTTTTTAACGTTTTTTCTCAACAAGCTCCAGAAGAAGATGCAATACTAATCACCTGAGGTGCTCTATGCAAAATAGCGGGCTGGACGAACAATCGACGAATGTAAAAAATGTAAAATATAAAAACAGGGCAATGTCTGCAAAATTTGGCAAAGCGGTTGTCCATGTTATTTTGATCGTATATTGCATCATGACACTGATTCCTTTTTATTTTTTGGCGATACGATCGTTTGTTCCGACATCCGAAAGCGCCAAATTGCACGTATGGCTGCCGAAGACGCAGGAAGTCAGTATGAATGCGGTGATAGGAAACCTCAGCACATATTACAATCTTGACATGCAAAAATTTAAAAGTGAAATGGAAATAACGGGATATCTCAACCCTCAATATACCCTTGCTGATATAAGCGAAAATTATGATGTTCCTACCGAAAAGCTTCAAAAATATTTTGAATCCTTTTATCTGTTTAACGGATGGAAAATCATTCTTACCGGAGGAAAGTTTTTATTTGCGACACTCCGGACAATTTTCATAGTTGTCTCAAGCATTCTGCTGGGCGCACTGCTTGGCCTTTCGACCGGCTCGGTGCTCGCGAGATTCAAAAAGCGCTGGCATATGTACGTCTACAACACATTTATGCTTCAGATGATAATTCCTCTGACTATGATAATGCTCCCGCTTTATTTGATAGTCACAAAAATACTCGGCTTTGACAACAGTCTGGTCTCTATTATACTGCTGAATGTTCAGGGCAGCGCTCTTTCAACGATGATATTCACTTCATATGTGGCCACGATCCCGACTGAGATGAGAGAATCTCTTGAAATCGATGGCGGCAACAGGCTTCATTACTTTTTTAAAATTGTTCTGCCGTTGTCTAAGGTTGCCGTTGCAACTTACGCTGTTATCAGAATACCTGCGTACTGGAATGATCTTCTATACGGATTTTTATTTCTGAAAAATGATTCCTATCCTTTGATACCTATGCTAAGCTCTTTGACAGGCACATACAATACGAACTTTCAGGCGATATTTTCGGGACTTGTATTCTCGGTGGCCCCGTTGATCGTTTTATATCTTCTTTTCCAGGATCTTTTTGTCAAGTCCATTATGGCAGGCTCGATCAAGGGTTGATTTCGCTTATCTGACGCCATCCGTTGAACTTAAACTCTTGACTTTATGCCGATATATAATATAATTATATACCGATATGGTTTTTTGAAATAATTTGAAATCGACATAATGAAAAATATATATTCCCGACATTATTTATGCATCCGGAGGGAGGGGAAAAGAAATGACGGAAATCAGGGTTAAGGATAACGAGTCTTTGGACAATGCTCTTAAGAGGTTTAAGAGACAGTGCGCAAATACCGGTGTTATGGCTGAGTTAAGAAAGAGAGAACATTACGAGAAACCCAGTGTTAGAAGAAAAAAGAAGTCTGAGGCTGCAAGAAAGCGCAAAACAAGATAAAGCGGACTTTACCGGCTACACAATATAAGAAAACAACACAAATCGATCAGGTATGCAGGCCGCATACCTGATTTTGATGTAATACACACTTGCAGGTGGTTCTCAAGGAGCATTTTGTGAAAAAACCAAAAAAATGGGTTCAATACAACATAGACGCACAAAAAATATCGGAGCTGTCAAATGCTGCGAAAATTCCTGAATTGCTTGCAAGAGTCCTTGTTTCGAGGGGAATCGACAACAGGGACTCAGTTGTCGATTTTTTGAACCCTTCTATCGATAAGCTTCATGATCCTTTTTTGATGAAGGATATGGATATCGCCGCCGAAAGGATATTGAGCGCGCGGCAAAACAGGGAAAAGGTAGCTATTTACACAGATTACGATGCTGACGGCGTCGTATGCGCCTCGGTATTGCTCGAATATTTCGGGCATATCGGTATTGACGCGCAGCTGTATATACCGGATCGCGAAAACGAGGGATACGGGATTTCCGAACTTGGCGTTGAAACCATAAAAAAATGGAGATCCTCTCTCGTTGTGACGGCAGATTGCGGGATTTCGGCCTTAAAAGAGATAGATGAGCTTGTTGGCTCGGGGATAGACGTAATAGTATCAGACCATCACGAGTGCCCGGAAACACTTCCCAATGCCTGTGCAATAATAAACCCGTGCAGAGCGGACAGCAAATACCCTTTTCGCGAACTCGCAGGTGCGGGCGTTGTTTTTAAACTTGTTCAGGCGCTGTGTGAAAGAACGGGTGAAAAGGATAAATTCCTTGAATATATTGATCTTGTGTCTATAGGAACCATTTGCGACGTGGTTCCGCTGACAGGAGAAAACAGAATAATTGCGAAATTCGGACTTGAAGAGCTCAATAAGACTTCAAGAGAAGGTATCAAGGCTCTTGTTTCCAACGCCTGCATAAAAGGGACCCGTATTGAAGCTTATCATATCGGCTATATGCTCGGACCGAGGCTGAATGCAGCAGGAAGGCTTGGAAGCGCGCTGAAATCAGTAAAACTTCTAGTTTCGAAGAACAGGGCCGAAGCTGAAAGGATTGCTCAGGAGCTGGGACAGGAAAATACCGAGAGACAATTAAAAGAAAAACAGATTTTTGATGAGGCTGTTATTAATATCGAGAAGAATAATCTTGAACGCGACAGAGTCATAATCGTTTCCGGGATCGATTGGCATCCGGGTGTTATAGGCATCGCAGCTTCAAGGTTAACCGAAAAATACTATAAGCCATGTATTGTGCTGTCTGAAGTTGGATCTAAGGCAAAAGGCTCATGCAGGAGCATCAGGGGATTTAATATGTATGAAGCCCTAGGCAAGTGCAGTGTTTTGCTGGAGAATTTCGGAGGTCATGAAATGGCTGCTGGACTTTCAATAGAAAAGTCGAATATCAACAAGTTCAGAAAAATGATCAATGAATACGCGGATACCAAAGATGAGAGCCTGTTTATTCAGACGATCTTTACCGAAGGAGAATTGAGCGGGGAGGAAATAAATCTGGAAAATGCCCGCTTGCTGAAGGCTTTAGAGCCTTACGGATGCGGCAACCCGGTGCCGCATTTTTTCGCAACCGATCTCAGGATATATGATATAAGGGCAGTAGGCAACGGAAAACATTTAAAGATGAAACTCATAAAAAATGATAAAATCGTGGATGCGATCGGCTTTAATATGGCGGATCCCTCGGGGGGAAATTACAAAAATATTAGTATCGATGCTGTCTATACTCTTGAAATAAACAATTGGAACGATAAGGAAAGCGTACAGCTTAAAATATCTGATATAAAAATATAAAATATATGAAATAAAGGCATAAAAACTGCCGGGTGTGCAGTAAAAAATCTGATATACTTGGAATGCGGGAATAATTTGATGGAGGCGGAGGAAATGGACTTAAAAGCAAAACTCAGACATGTCATGAATTTTCCGAAAGAGGGCATTGATTTCATAGACATAACAACTGTGCTGCAGGATGCAAAGGCTTTCAGCCAGGCTTTGGACGAAATGAAGAAAAAACTCTCTTCTTTTGGTGATTTTGATTTGATAATCGGTTCCGAAGCAAGAGGATTTATATTCGGCGCATCACTCGCTTATGCCATGGGCAAGGGATTCGTTCCGATCAGGAAAAAGGGCAAGCTTCCGTATAAATCTATTTGCGCGGAATACAAGCTCGAATACGGCTCGGATATATTAGTGATACATGAGGATGCTGTAATGCCTGGACAGCGA
>JAQVNH010000092.1 GCA_028703215.1 Eubacteriales bacterium | reverse complement strand
CCTCACCATCCTAAGAGATGGGCAGCATATAAGCACATGTTCTGTATCAGAGATGGACAAGCACAGGCTTATCTCTCTCATGGTCGGAAGGGATGTCACGGACGAATACCCGTTAAAGCAAGGCACACAAGGAAAGGAGGTTCTGCGCGTCACAGGGCTCACAAGTAAGAAGCGGAGATTAAAGGACATCAGTTTTTCGCTCAAAAAGGGCGAAATACTCGGAATTTCCGGATTGGTCGGCGCGGGCAGGACAGAGGTTGCCAAGATCCTTTTTGGCGCATATTCCAAGGATTCAGGCGAAATACTTTTGAATGGCAAAAACTGCGAGTGCAGGAATATCCAACAGGCCGTCAGGAAAAGTATCGCTCTGGTCCCGGAGAACAGAAAGCAGGAAGGGCTCGTGCTGGATATGCAGGTGCAAAATAACATCAGCATGGCAAACTTCAAAAACATACTTACCAACCATGTGCTAAGCAAAAAGAAAGAAACATCCCTTGCTCAAAAGTATGTGGATATTCTCGGAATATCAGTTCCTTCAATGACAAGCAAAACGAAAAACCTTTCAGGAGGAAACCAGCAGAAGGTCGTTTTGGCCAAGTGGCTGGCGGCGGAGTCGGATGTGATAATATTCGATGAACCCACCCGCGGCATAGATGTCGGAGCAAAAGCAGAAATATATAAGCTTATGGCAGAACTGGCCGATCAAGGCAAGGCAATAATAATGATATCCTCGGAGATGCCTGAACTGATAGGAATGTCAGACAGGATGATCGTAATGCACGAGGGACGTGTAATGGGAGAACTTGAAAAGAGCGAATTCTCCCAGGAGCGAATAATGGGAATGCTTGTAGGTGAAAACTGACACTTGATTACTTGAAGCGAATGCTTCAAAATATAATAACAAGGAGGAATATCATGAGGTACAAAAAAATGCTCATCGCTTTACTCGTTGCATCTATGCTGATCTTTACGGCAGCATGCACATCCGGGAATAACGGCGAGACTACCAAGGGAGAAGACGACGGCAAGTTTGTTATAGGTATAAGCTTGCTGTACCGCCAGGATGAATATTACAAAGACCTGGAGGCAACGTTCATAAACACAGCTGAAAAGTACGGTTTCGAGCTCAAAATCCAGGACGCAAATCTCGATCTTGCGAAACAGATAAGCCAGATAGAGGACTTTGTTACGATGGGCGTGGATGCTATCGCATTTGCTCCCGTTGACGCATCCGGAGTCGTTCCGGCCGTGGAGGAAGCCATGGACAAAGGCATCCCCGTGTTCGTTTTCGACTCGAGGATAGAGTCTGATGTTCCCGTCAGCCAAATCACTTTCGATCTCTACAATGACGGATCGATAATGGCGGACTGGGCACTCGATTATATCGACTCAGACATGGGCGGAAAGTGCAATATCGCGATACTCGACTTTGCAGCCGAACCGAACGGGTCAGTAATTCGTTCGAACGGTTTCCAGGAAACCATTGAAAAAGCAGGAAAATCTGACATCAAGATAGTCACCCGTCAGGATGGCGAAGCCTCCCGAACTGCTTCAATGGAAAAGATGGAAAACATTCTTACCGCACATTCTGAAGTTAACATGGTATTTGGCATCAACTTTGACACCTGCGCCGGAGCGAAAGCAGCTTGCGTGTCAGCCGGACGCGAAGACATAGTTGTCGTTGGCTTGGGATGGGGCGTTGAGGCTTTTGAGGCACTTGAGAACGATGACCCTATGTATAAGTCATGGTTCGTTCCCGCGCCGACCGTGCTTGCCGAAAACACCTTCGACGTTATGTCTGCTTACCTCAAAGGAGAAGATGTTCCGGAGAGCTTTGAAGGACAGTCCTTCATACTTGATGCATCAAATATCGATGAATACGACTGGAGAGCGATAGTCGCGCTTCGCAAATAACGAACACCCGGACAATTAAAGGCACAGTCTGCGGATTTCCCGCAGACCGTGCCGGAACGGGACTCAGATGAAAAATATAATTTACCGATTCAATTCTATAAGCCTTAGAAGCCGGCTGATGCTGGCTTTTGTCTTGCTTATCATAGCACCGCTGCTGTTGCAGGGCTTCGTCTCATTATCTATACTTTCAAAAAGCGTCATCGACCGTTATGACAGCGAAATGGAATATCGCTTCTCACAGCTTGACAAGCAGCTCGACGAATTATTTTATAAGTGCCGAACAGTTCTTTTTGACTTTTCATATAAAAGAGACATACAGATAATCCTTGAAAATAAATTCCAGGGCGAGCCCCTTATTGAATCACGATATATCGTGGAGAAAATTCTGCAAGCGGGCAAACTCAATTCCGGTGTATCGTATTCGATATTTGTCTACGATCTTGACGGCAATTGCTACACCAATGATTATCTTGATTTATTGAGATTTGAAGATGTCATCAATGAAGGTAAGATAAGAAACACTCACCTCTTTTCCTGCGCGGTGCTGACAGAACTTATGCGCGACTCAAAATACTCGCATATATTCATGGGCAGACCGATATTTGACTTATCCGGCCGCAATCGCATAGGCACAGTAGCTATCCGGATTGATGCAAAGCACATAAGGGATATATATAAAGAAGTATTCGAAGGCTCCATGGCAAGAGTTACTATAGTCGACGGCGCAGGAACCACCGTATCAACTTATGAACAGAGACTTTCCGGCACGGATGCGCTCGCAAGACTGGGTTTGGAAGAACTTCCCGGCACAGCGTCGGTAGTTGAAAAGGATGGCATTGTTATATTCACATCCTCGTCAGACAGCAGAGGCTGGATATACTTCAGTGACATAAGCGAGGACATGATAAACACTTCCCGCAGGAATATGCAGCTAAATACAAATATTACGATATTTGTGGTCCTGGCGCTGACCGTATTGGTCCTGATATACCTTACCGCGGCTATCGTTTCCCCGATAAACAGGCTTTCAGAATCGATAAATGCCGTAGAAAGCGCGGATAAAGCCGAATTGACCTTCAAGCCGAGATACGGAGATGAGATAGGAAAACTGGCCAGGAGTTATAATAATATGACGGTCAAACTCAGGACAAGCGTTGAAAAGATAAAAAGCATAGAGAAATCAAAGCAGCGTGCTGAAATGAAGATGCTCGAAGCGCAGATAAGTCCGCATTTCCTATATAATACGCTCTCCTCGATAATTTGGCTGGTGCACAAGGACCAAAAATCCCAGGCCATTGAAATGCTTGAGTCTCTGGCAAAACTTTATCAGATAAGCGTCGGCAGCGGTCGGGAATTTATAACGGTCAGAGAAGAGCTATGCCATGTGGAAAGCTATCTTAAAATACAGGAAAAGAGATATCACGGCGAATTCTCTTATGAGGTGCGTATGGATGATGAAATTGCCGAATTTCCGATAATCAAAGTCGTGCTGCAGCCACTTGTGGAGAATTCGATATATCATGGAGTAAGGAAGCGCGATACTCTTGGACAAATACTTGTATACGGAAGAATTTTGCAGCCTGATGTGCTCAGGTTCGAGGTCATGGATAATGGAGGGTTTATGGGAGAAGATGGCTGCCGGCGTATGAACGAAGCGCTTTCCGGAAAACGCGAAGGCGTTCTGGGAGTGGGTGTCAGCAACGTAATCGGCAGGCTCAGACTTTTTTATGGCGATGAATGTGAAATGCGCTATGAAATAAGGGATGAATTTACCGTGGTTTCGATAGACATTCCCATAAAAAAGGAGGGGCAGAATGTTTAAACTGCTTGTTGCAGAGGATGAAGCCATATTGCGCGAGGGCGTACGGGATGAGCTGAGATCAACGGGTTTTTTTGCTGTTGATACCGCAGCCAACGGGGAGGAAGCATTGGCTCTGGCCCTCAAAAATGAATATGACGCTATAATTTTAGATATACGTATGCCAAAGCTGGATGGCATGAAGCTTTTGGCAAAACTGGCTGAAGAAAATAACGAAGCCTTCAAAATTATAATGAGCGGGTACTCGGATTTTATATATGCAAAAAAAGGCATCCAATACGGCGTTTCAGACTATGTCGTGAAACCCCTGTCTCCTGACGGGATCCGCAAAATGGGTGAAAAACTCTACCGTATGATACATGATCGCAATGAGGAAAAGCACCAGGTAAAACTCTTGGAGGCGCAGGTGCAGGATACTCTTCCTGTATTTTGCGATATGATCTTTTCTCGTATGATAAGCGGCGAGTACAGCAGCTCCGCTGCTGAAGAGAAATTGAGCGCGCAGGGGGTGAAATTTGAACAAGGCGGACTTCGAGCGGTAATAATCTTTCCCGTCAATGAAAATGAAAGACCCGATAAAACTGTTTTTCGCGTTTCTGTAGACTCGGCAGTAGCGATATTCGGCGAGCAAGAGGAAACCGCTCTGAGCTATGCCCGGGATTTTATCGATAAATCGCCTCCCGGAGCGATTTGTGCCATAAGTGACGAACAATCCGGTCCGGAAAGATTGAGAGATGCTTATCTGAATGCGGAAGAAGCCCTGAAATACGCCCAGCTGCTTGAGATGAGCGGTACGATCTTTTATGGCGATATCAAGAGCACAGGCAGCAATATTTACCTCGATGAGCTTGATTTCAGAGTTATGCTTGGATTTTCCAAGAAGGAGGAACTGATATCCTCAATGGACCGGCTTTTTGAGGATATTCCCCTAAACACCGCCAGGCAGGATTATTATTCCCTTGCCATATACATTGCAATGCTATGCCAAAATAATGTTTTCAGACTTTCTCCTTTGTTTTGCAGAAAAGCAATCGATTTTGAAGAAGTTTTAAAGGCGCGAACCCTCAAGAGCATCAAGGCCTGGACATTCGGCGTGATATCCTGGGCATGCGACCAGATAAGCGAGTTGACCCAAAGGCGCAGCGGCCTCGAGGTTGAAAAGACAAAGCAATATATCGAGGAACACCTTTCTGAGGATATCTCGATGGCTGACCTTGCCGGCAATGCTTACCTTAGTCCAAACTATCTCGGAAAGCTTTTTATGGAAAGGCTCGGTATAAGCGTATCTGAGTATATCAACAGGCGAAGGATAGAGAAAGCATGTGAGGCCATAAGGGGCGGAAATGCAAAGATATACGAGATAGCCGAAAGTGTCGGGATTCGCGATCCTAATTATTTCAGTTCGCTTTTTAGAAAAATCATGGGCATATCTCCCAAGGAGTATAGAAGTCTTATTTGTGCCCAGGAACAGGTCAGGCAACCGTAAGCGGGATAATAAAAAGGCACTGACAGTATTTTTGAATAATTTACGGTTCGTGCCTTTTTT
>JAQVNH010000091.1 GCA_028703215.1 Eubacteriales bacterium | reverse complement strand
TTTTTAAAACAAGGTCTTTATTCTCAAGAGCCTTTTCGTTAATTACGTTTATCGGAACGGAAAGTTTTACCTCATAGAAAGGATTTTCGGTATTGAATACAAAAATCCACATCAAAATACCAAGCAGAACACACGCTATTTTTATCGCAATATTTGTTCTCAGGAATTTTTTCATTTATTTCTCCTCTTCCACAGAGAACCGATTTTCCATGCTGTCTTTTCCTGTTTTTCCTGGATGAGGTTTTGATTGAGTGCTTTTCTCAGGGAGTCGCCTGTCAGATTTCTTTCCATATTGCCGTTGACGGCGAATGAAATCTTCCCTGATTCCTCGGAGACCACAACCGCTATACAATCCGAGATCTCTGTTATACCTATCGCCGCGCGGTGTCTTGTGCCCAGCTCTTTGCTTATATCGGGATTATCCGTAAGAGGAAGAAAACATCCGGCCGTTTTTATTTTGTTGTCCCTTATTATCACAGCGCCGTCGTGCAGAGGCGTGTTGGGAGTGAAAATATTCACAAGCAATTCCGAAGACACTATGGAATCGATTTCGGTGCCTGTGTTGATTATGCCTCCAACCTTTGTATTTCTTTCTATCACGATCAGCGCGCCAACGAAATTTTCGGATAATTCAGTGCTTGCTTTGACTATTTCCTCTATAACTGCGGTAATCTGCAGTTTTTCATCATCAAAATCAAAGTTTATGATATCCTTGATTCCCCTGCTTCCAATTTTCTCGAGAGCTCTTCTCAGCTCGGGCTGGAAAATCACTACCATGGCAAAGGCACTGAACGTAAGCACATAATTTAATATAAACGATAAAGTGTACAATCCGAGAACCTTTGCAAGTCCGGCAGCGATAACGATAAATATCAAGCCCTTTAAAAGCTGCCATGCCCTGGTCTCTTTCAGCAGCACGATAAGCTTGTACAAGACAAAAGTGACTATGCCGATATCAACGAGCGCCCTTATGACATCAAGGGTGCTGTCAAAACCAACATAGGCGGTAAAATTTTCCAGAAGTTCTTTCAAGTTCAAATTCCTAAAGAAATCCAAAAAAACACCCACCTTTGAATAAAAAGCCTTTTGCGGCTTAGTCCACAATAAAATTATAGCTTGTTTTATCGCTTAATTAAAGGCTCTAATATTAAAATTGTCTTACAAATAAAAATGGAGGGTTTATACATTGCCCAGAAAGACGAATTCAAGATTTTCTTCCGCCGTCTTCTGAAGCCTGATCAGTTTCTCTACCGGAGTCGGCCTTTTGTCTTTCATTTTATAAGCAGGAAAAAACCTTGAAAGGTGGAGAGGAATTTTAGTGGATATCGAGCCCAGCCATTTTGACAATTTATCGATTTCTTCAACCGAATCATTAAGAGAGGGTATCACAAGTGTGGTTATCTCGATATGACAGTGCTGCGCGGCATATTCCACTGTTTTTTTGACAGGTTCCAATTCGGCATTGCATATTTTTTTATAAAATCCTTCATTAAACGCCTTGACATCTATGTTCATTGCGCTGATATACGGCATTATTTTTTTGAGAGGTTCGGGATTGACATAGCCGTTGGTCACCAGAACATTTTTCAAACCCTTTTCGAACGCAGCAAAGCATGTGTCATACACAAACTCAAACCAGATAAAAGGCTCGTTATATGTATATGCCACGCCGATATTTCCCCTTTTCTCAAGCGCAAGAGCGGTTTTTGCGACCATTTGCGGAGAAGTTGTGCCGGTTTCCGGAACTTCCTGCGATATTGCCCAGTTTTGACAAAAAGAACATTTGAAATTGCATCCGTACGTCCCTACCGAGAAAACATACGAGCCCGGGAAGAACCTGTTCAGAGGCTTCTTCTCCATGGGATCGAGAGATGCCGACGATATTTTACCGTAGTTGAGCGAATATAATACGCCATCGATATTTTTTCTGACACCGCATATCCCGGCTTTCCCGGATTTTATCGTGCATCGATGCGGGCACAAGGTGCATCGCACTTCGGCGCCGGCAAGCTTTTCGAAATACGACGCAGTCTTAAGTGTTTCTCTTTCTCCTTTCATGATTGTGATTCCTCCTGATCATTCCGCCTCGCGCGGGACAGGAATTTAAGTCATCTTCAATGATGCCTTATTACTTCGAATCTTTCCATCCTGTAAGAATCGTTTTTATCTATCCCGGCTTTCCGAAGGGCGATTTCTACCTGCTTTTCCGGTGTGTCGACCCCTTCAAGGTCAGGCAGCAGAAGCCCCGAACGGTAACCTGATTTTACTATCACTCCATATTTTTTGACATCCAGCTCACCGACTGACTTGATTGGCTCAGACTCTGTCAGAACATCCACCGAATATACAAGATCTTCAAGTTCATTTTCTCCGACCGGATCAAACCGGGGATCTCCGGTTCCGGCACTTATGGAATTCCTCATTATTTCTTCCGCAATATTTTTTTGCGTCGGAGATGTTGTCCCGATGCATCCCCTAAGCTGCCCGTGTTTTTTTATTGAAACAAACACTCCGGCCTTTTTATTTCTCATCTCTTCGGGCAATTCATTCGATACTTCCGGAATATCCCTTCCTGTAACAAAAGCTTCCAGTGTTTCTCTTGCGAGCAGGACGTACGGATCCTCATTTTTTCTGTATTCTGCAATTTTTCTCGTTATCCCGCGCAGGAAATTCCCATACATTCTCCTTTCCCGACTTTGTTGACCGGGGTTTATCCGCGCGACCGCATATCCCACGCCAAAAGGACCCTCATACGAGTAGACTTCCGAATGCAGTTCGTATCCGTCAAGAGCTCCGTACATCATTATGAATGAACGCAGACCGCACTCTGCGGCACTTTCACAAAGACCCGGATCCATCTCTATCAGTGAGCCCGGATCGTTTTTTGAGATGGCTTCTGTAACCGCACGGTCAAATATTTCACCTTTGGCATTATACCCGTAGGGCGCATCGATCGTCAGTTTGTGGGAAAGATCTCCGCTCCCGATGAAAACGACATCTTCGTCAGTTTCGCTGACCGCTTCCGCGATGCACATCCCGAATTTGTAAAGCTCATGCGCCGGAAGCCCGGAAAGAGAAATCAGGACCAGCTTGAAACCCTTGAAGACTTTGTCGATAAAATACAGAGGAACCATAGCGCCGTGATCGAGCATGTCCGTTATGCCGTATCGTTTCATGATGTGCTTTTCAAGACTGCCCGCAGGTATGTCATGCTCCCTGGCTTTGGCTGCTATATTGCCTGCCAGCACAATATTATTGTCAAAACTCATGGCTATCTCCGAAGCTCTGAAAGCACCGAAGTCTCCGCGCAATTTTTCAGCTGATGAAATGTAAATGTAGTCTTGAAAGAGAGGCGCATGGGGAGAAGTAAGAATGACAGTCCCCGGTCTGTCTGATGCGATGTCGCCAGCCGCTTTGACGCACGCTTCTATCGTGCGCATTGCTTCTTTTTCCTTTCCTTTGCCAATATCAGGAATCAATATCGGCGGATGAGGAAAAATGTAAGCTCTTATTATTTTACCCATAAGATCACCTTCCCGAAAAGATAGAAAATCCCATCGTCGTAAGTAATCCCATTGCTAAAGCGATGACAAGTATCAAAGCTATTATTCGAGTTGTTTTATTCCTCATTGATTTAGTCTCCGGATGCGATCAAGTATTTCAATTATAATAACGGGCGTTACGCTTATGTTTTGGTGCGGACAACAGGACTTGAACCTGCACGGGGGTTTCCCACAAGATCCTAAATCTTGCGTGTCTGCCATTCCACCATGTCCGCATGACTAAACTTTGCCGAAGTCAAACTGAATACACTATAAAGATAATGATAAATCCGGTAATCGCCAAAATTCCGAGGGCAATCAAAATCGTAAGTATAACTCTCTTAAAACTCCATTTGCCTCCGGTATGGCCTTTTACATAAAATATCTTGGGGTTGTCTCCCGGTTTTTTTCTCATACGATACGCTCCATATTTATTATACTATCATACGATCGCCTTATACAACCACAAAAAGATTGCGTCAACATATTAAGACAAGGATCTTTGTCCTTTCAGCAACCGCTATTTCTTGATAAATGCATCATTATGAATTATCATTGTATTCATGTGAAATACATGCGGAGGCACATGATGCAATATTTTTTGGCGCTGCTTGGGGCAGTCGCTCTGTTTTTTATTTATATATCATTTGAGGCAACTTATCTGGAACCGGTCCATGTCAACTTAAAGAGCGGCATCGTGAAGGCAGATCTGAAAGTCGCGCTTCTCGCCGATATTCATATCGGCAGGATAAGGGTATCGGCGAAAAGAATCAAAAGGGCTATCGATGCCGAAAATATCGATATTCTGCTTTTAGCGGGAGATTTTATTGAAAATGCCGGACAGATCTCTTCGGCAGTTGAATATCTCGGGAAAATCACAGGCGGATATAAGGTCTTCCTTTGCTTCGGGAACCATGATCACAGAGCCCTTTCCGGCAACCCCGAAGCGTTTTCTTTTTTTGTAAGCGAAATCGAAAAATTGGGGATCGAATTTCTTTCAAACGAATCCCGGGTTTTTGAACAGAATGGTAAAACTTATAATATCATAGGCATCGACGATATTCGTGAAGGCAGTCCCGATATTGCCAAAGCGTTTGCTTCGCGCGCAAAACCCTCCGATATGGATATTGCTCTTGCGCACAATCCGGATACTGTTCTTATGTTGCCCGAGGGCGGGGTCGATTACCTCATGGCGGGGCATTTTCACGGAGGCCAGGTCTGGACTCCCTTTAAGCTTGAATTTATGACGCTCCGCAAGGATGTGCTCTGCAAGTCGGGCATCACGAGAGGACTGCACAAGGTCAACGGGATCAATATATATCTTAACAGAGGTCTCGGCAATGTGGTATTTCCATTCAGATTCCTTTCAAGGCCTGAAATAACTTTCTTTAGTTTCTGACAGTGGATTTGCAGTTATTTGCGTTTCAATATATAATTGTTTTTCGTACGCAGGAAATGATAAGGAGCTTCTTCATTGGATCTTTTTAAAAAAATTCTTTACATAATGCTGATATCCGCCGTGCCTCTGATAGAGCAAAGAGGAGCGATCCCCTTCGGCATACTGTATTACGGTTTAAATCCCTTTCTGGTTATGTTTGTGAGCTTTATAGGCAGCCTTATACCTGTTCCTTTCGTTTTGCTGCTTTTCAACAAAATATTCGCATGGATGCAGCGTTTCAAGTTCTTCAGCAAACTGAACAGCTATATTTCCGGGAAACTTGACAGAGGACAAAAAAGGATAGAAAAAT
>JAQVNH010000090.1 GCA_028703215.1 Eubacteriales bacterium | reverse complement strand
GGCTCAAAGCCGATATCGCCCAATAATAGGATTTCATTCGTATTTTTTGTGGTATAATTATTTTTATTACAGGAGGGCAGGCATGAAAAAGGCAATATTGATATATATCCGAAATCCGGGGCACGGATTATTCCGAGGAAGCTGGATCACATCCTTGAGAAATTCCTGTCCGCGGGGATAATAGTTCATCCTTACAGATTGGATGAGGTCGGGATAAAGAATTTTGAAGAAGTGATCGATCCCGAGGTCTATTCTTTTGTTATTGCCTCCGGCGGAGACGGAACGATCGGCATGGTCGTAAATAATTTGATGAAAAGAAAGCTCAAGCTGCCGCTGGGGATAATCCCGGGCGGAACATGCAATGACACCGCGAAATGCCTGGGGATACCGCTCAATCTGGACAAAG
Organism: Eubacteriales bacterium; assembly: GCA_028703215.1. GTDB lineage: Bacteria > Bacillota > Clostridia > Acetivibrionales > STF1-152 > STF1-152. Next base: position 4,936 of record JAQVNH010000090.1, on the reverse strand, counting down.
CGCTGGACATAGTAATAAGGGGAAAGACAAAGCTTGTGGATACCGGATGTATAAACGATGACTTGTATTTTTTCAACAGCTGCGCGGGAGGCTCATTCGCGTCATTGTCCTATAATACGAAAGATGACGTAAAAAGAAGTCTGGGACTGTTTGCCTACTATTTGAGAGGTATAGCAGATTTTCCGAATATGAAGCCGTTCAATGCGACGATAACTATGGACAGCGAGACGATAGAAGAAGAAATAATGCTGTTTATTCTGCTGAACGGGAAACAGGTCGCGGGATTTGCAAATTTCAGCAGCAAGGCCGAATTGTCGGACGGGTATATGGAAGTGTTTATAGTTAAAAAATGCAATCCGTTTGAAATTCCCGAGCTTGTTTTTAATTTTCTTAATGACAATCTTATCCATGACAGCAATGTAATAGTAAGGACAAGCAAAACCTGCAAGGTATCAAGCGAGTCGCAGGTATATATCACCGTTGACGGCGAAAAAAACGGAAAGCTGCCTATTTCTGTTGCATTTGAGCAAGAGAGTCTCAACGTATTCACCTTGATTTAAATATAGGCATCCATGCGGGAGGGATGAATAATGACTTCAAAAGAAAAATATTTGCTGTGGTCAACAGACGATTATTTTGATTCTTCGACCAGGGAAGAATTATTGGATATATCCGGAGACAAAGCGGAGATCGAAGACCGTTTCTATAAAAACCTTGAGTTCGGAACAGGCGGAATGAGGGGCGTAATCGGCGCAGGCACAAACAGGATGAACGTTTATACGGTAAGAAGAGCCTCTCAGGGATGTGCCGACTATTTTTTAAAAAATGTTGCTGATGCGGCAAAACGAGGTATTGCAATAGCATATGACTGCAGATTCAAATCGGATGAATTTGCGCTTGAAGCAGCGAGAGTTTTCGCGCACAACGGCATAAAGGTTTATTTATTTGAAAGTCTCAGGCCGACTCCCGAGCTTTCGTTCGCGGTAAGGCATCTTAAAGCAGCGGGCGGCGTTGTTGTGACAGCCAGTCACAACCCGCCTAAATACAATGGTTACAAGGTTTACGGAGACGACGGGGGGCAGTTTCCTCCTGACGAGTCAGACAAAGCGATCCGGGATATAAATGCGATAAAAGATATAACCTCGGTTAAATCGATGGATCGGGACGAAGCCTTCAAAAAAGGCCTGATAGAAATCATCGGAAAAGAAATCGATGACAAGTATATCGAAGCCGTGAAGCTTCAGAGGATCCATCCCGAAATAACCGAAAAGCTTGGCGGAAAATTCAATCTGGTATACACGCCGCTTCACGGAACTGGGTATGTACCTGTCACCAGGATATTAAAGGAGATCGGCCTCAAAAATGTATTTGTTGTTCCCGAACAAGCCCTGCCGGATCCTGCATTTTCAACAGTCAAGTCGCCGAATCCCGAGGACAGGGAAGCCTTCAAACTTGCGATAGAACTGGCCAAAAAAAAGGATGCCGATCTTATAATCGCGACTGACCCGGATGCCGATAGAGCCGGACTTGTGGTCAGAAATGACAAGGGGGAGTATATTGCGCTTTCGGGAAATCAGACGGGATGCCTTTTGCTTGAATACGTGCTGTCACAGAAACATGAAGGAGGCACTCTGCCTTCCAACGGATTTATTACAACAAGCATCGTTACAACAAATCTTGCCGCAGCGATAGCAAAATACTATAACGTTACGGCTGTTGAAGTCCTGACGGGATTTAAATTTGTAGGAGAAAAGATCAGAGACCTCGAGGATAACGGAAACATGAAATTTATTGCCGGTTTCGAGGAAAGCTACGGGTATCTTGTGGGAACTCATGCCAGGGACAAAGACGCTGTGGTCACATCGATGCTTATCGCTGAAATGGCTGCATATCTTTACTCGAAGGGTATGTCTGTTTACGATGCTCTTCAGGCGATTTATCAAAAATACGGCTACTATATCGACGGCATAAAATCCTTTACGCTCGAGGGAAAAACAGGGCAGGAAAAGATAGCGGCGGCAATGGAAAAAATGCGCGCAAGGATGCCATTGAGTTTCGGACCGCTCAAAGTATCCGGAATAAGTGATATGCAGGCTGGTTACAGGTATGACGGCATGGGAGAAATAACCGGAAACCTTGGCTTCGATGTTTCCAATGTTTTGTATTTTGATATGGAGGATGGCTCATGGTTCTGCATAAGGCCATCCGGCACTGAGCCCAAGATCAAGATTTATTTCGGGGCCAGCGACGCGATAAAGGACAGTGCGGCGCAAAAGATGGAAAACCTCAAAGAACAAGTACTCAAGGTTGTAGGCAGTATGTTATAATATTTTTTTATGGGACCCGAGAACTATTTTCGCATAGGACTCGCGGTCAGTTAAAATGATAGTATTTCCCTATTTCCGAATCGGAGCATGAATGTTACATTATAAATGAACATTAGCATTTCTCCTATTGGGACATGGGGCATCAACACCCCGTGTTTTTTTGTGCAAAAATAAGTACTCTTAAAAAATCGCAAATCGTGAGTGGTGTATAAACTTGAAAGAAATATTGATACTGGGAATAGAAACAAGCTGCGATGAAACCTCGGCATCTGTCTTAAAAAACGGAACTGAGGTCCTGTCAAATGTGATTTCATCACAAATCGACCTGCACAGGCTTTATGGGGGCGTGGTTCCCGAAGTTGCTTCAAGAAAGCATGTTGAATCGATCATTCCTGTGATCGACCGGGCTGTCAAAGAATCCGGAAAAGCGCTTGAGGAGATCAGCGCCGTTGGGGTGACATGCGGACCGGGTCTGGCGGGCGCTCTTCTTGTGGGTATATCTGCGGCAAAGGCGCTGGCTTTTGCTTTGGGAATTCCGGTGATAGGTGTTGATCATATCGAGGGTCACATATGCGCCAACTATCTGGAAAATCCCGATCTGGAACCGCCTTTGGTTTGTCTCGTTGTATCAGGCGGACACAGCCACCTGATAAAAATTACTTCGGACGGAGAATATGAGGTCCTCGGAAGGACCCGAGACGACGCAGCCGGAGAAGCGTTTGACAAGGTTGCAAGGACAATAGGTTTAGGTTATCCCGGCGGTCCGCTGATAGACAAGGCCGCGGCTTCCGGAAATCCTGATGCAGTAAGGTTTCCGAAAACATATTTCAGCGAAAGCCTTGACTTCAGTTTCAGCGGAATAAAGACCGCAGTGCTCAATTACGTGAACAATATGGAGCGGAAAAACGAAAAGTGGAGTGTCGAGGATGTGGCGGCAAGCTTTCAGAAAGCCGTAGCAGAGGTCCTTGTGACAAATTCCATTAAGGCTGTCAAACAGTCGGGTTTGAATGCGCTCGCTCTTGCCGGAGGAGTGGCTTCAAATTCACTTTTGAGACTTGAGCTTGAAAAAGCCGCAGCAAAAGAGGGTATAAGGCTATCAGTGCCAAGGCCTGTCCTTTGCACTGATAATGCGGCAATGATTGCTTGCGCGGCATACAGAAAATTCATTGCCGGGAAAATATCGGGTCTTGACTTGAATGCCATCCCGGGATTAAAACTCGGAGATATCATTTATTGATTCAATAAAAACGGAGCTGAATCATGGATTTGGTTGACATGCACATACATTCCACCTACTCTGACGGGTCGATGACTCCGGAAGAGGTGGTGAGGCGCGCAATAAGGCTTGGACTCAAAGCTATAGCTTTGACAGACCATGACACGGTGGAAGGCGTTGGAGAAGCGCTTGAGGAGAGCAAAAAAACAGGGCTTGAAGTGATGCCGGGAGTAGAAATCAGCACCGAGTTTGGTCCCGAAATGCACATACTCGGTTATTTTAATAAAAATGGCTACGAGAAAATCGAGGATGTTCTGAAAAACATAAGAAACAACAGGAACAAAAGAAATGCAAGAATCATCGAAAAGCTTAATAAGCTCGGATTTGAAATCGCTGCAAGCGATGTCGCGCGCCACGCAAGGAATAGCATAACAGGCAGAGTACACATAGCGGCGGCTCTTTGTGAAAAGGGTTATATAAAAAGTATTGACGAGGGATTTGAAAGGTATCTCGGGGACGGGAAACCCGCATACATAAAAAGAGAAAAAGTAACTCCCCTTGACGGCATACGGATGATTACTGAGGCAGGAGGTATTTCCGTTCTGGCGCATCCGAAGCATCTGGGGATAGGAATGTTCCGGTTCGGGAAAACCGTGGCGGATCTAAAACAAAATGGCTTGAGGGGTATAGAAGTATTTTATGCGGACAACTCTCACTTTGAGGATGCTCAGTATTCAAGCGTGGCAAAAAGATACGGGCTTCTGGAAACAGGAGGGAGCGATTTTCACGGCACTGCGCGTCCCGAAGTGGAACTGGGCAGCGGCAGAGGTAATCTGGCTGTGGATTATTCATATTTTAAAGCTGTAAAGGAAATTTTGGAAGGTATCTGAATGATTTTCATTATGGAGGCTGATATTTTTTGACGGAATTCAATGAAATCGATATGAAAGACAAGGAAATATTTGATCATATATTTCAAAAAAATGACCCGACGATATCTGAGTATACCTTTACTAATTTTTTTATGTGGAAGCGTTATTATAATTACAGATACGCGTTGATGGACGGATATTTGTGCGTGTATGCAAAACCGATGCGAGAAGCGCCTTTTATGCTTATGCCGGTAGGCTCTGACGATCAGAAGGGTTTTGAAAAGGTTGTCAAGGCCATGTGCGGATACTTTAAAAAGAACGATTGGGAGATGGTCTTTAAAAAGGTTCCCGAACGAGACTTATGCAAGCTGATCTCCGTCGCCGGAAAAGACAGCAAAGTCGAGTATGACAGGGACAACAGCGACTATGTGTATTTGACATCCGATCTGATCGGGCTGAAGGGTAAAAGTTACCATGGCAAGAGAAATCACATCAGCAGATTCAACAAGGAATATACATAC
>JAQVNH010000089.1 GCA_028703215.1 Eubacteriales bacterium | reverse complement strand
AAGGAATACCATATCTGAGATCGGCAGGGATATTTTCCCGTGCGTTTTGCACATACGAAAGGGATTGATCCGGGCAGGGCTCGGAATAAAAGGCGAACAGGACGGATCCGGAGCAAACAAAACCGGGGGATTTGAGCGGGTCTTAGAAGAAATGTCGGGAATCAACAGGACAAAAATGTTGTTTAAAGAAATCTTGCGAAGAAAGGATCCGCTTGAGATCAGAGATCTGGCAATAAACGGCCGTGATCTGGAAGCGCTTGGGATAAATCGGGGAGTACTGACAGGATCGATATTAAAAGCCTTAATGAATGCGGTTTTAGAGAACCCCCTTTTAAACAATAAAAATGATTTAATCAAAATGGCAATAAGCTTAGCCGAGGCAGATGAAAAACAAACCGATTGACGTGATGTGTAAAAGTAAGTAAAATACTAGGATATAGATGTTTGCGAATAAAGGGGTCAAAGAATGGCATTTTTTACCGCTGATACGAACTTTTACGGAAAAACAAGCCCCAGGGAACTGTTGGAGGAATTTGGCAGTCCTCTCTACGTTTACAATGAAAGCCTATTCAGAGAAAGATGCCGTGAAATGAAAGGACTCGTTAAGCATGCGCGATTCACCCCGTCTTTTTCCATAAAGGCCAATTCGAATCTGCACCTGGTGAGGATCGCGCGAGAAGAAGGCTTGCATGCAGATGCAATGTCTCCGGGAGAGATATACATCCTCGAAAAAGCGGGATTCAAACCTGATGAAATTTTTTATATAGGAAACAATGTTTCTGCGGAAGAAATGAGATTTGCAATCGGAAGGCAAATATTGACCAGTGTCGACTCCCTTTCGCAATTGGAGATGTTCGGAGCTTTGAACAAAGGCGGTTCTGTGGCAGTGAGATTAAACGCAGGTGTCGGTGCGGGACATCATGAGAAGGTAATTACAGCCGGCAGCAAGACAAAATTCGGCATAGATGCCGCAAAAATCGACGAGGTCAAAGATACACTTGCAAGATACGATCTGAAACTTGCCGGCATAAATCAGCATATAGGATCTCTCTTTATGCAGCCGGAACCATATCTTGAAGCCGCTTCAGCATTACTCGCGCTTGCAGAGCAGTTTGATGATATAGGATTTGTGGATTTCGGCGGGGGATTCGGAATCCCGTATCACAAGCAAGATGGGGAACAAAGACTGGACTTGAAGGTGCTCGGGGAAAAACTTGCCGAGATCATTGAGTCCTGGTCGAATGAAAATAATAAAAATATTGAGTATAAGACCGAACCGGGCAGGTATATCTGCGCCGAGGCCGGAATACTTCTCGGGAAAGTTTACTCGCTGAAGGAAAGCAGCGGAGTAAAATATGCCGGAACCGACATAGGTTTCAATACCCTTGTCAGGCCTGTAATGTACGGCTCTTATCACGATATTGAGGTCTACAAAAACGGCTTTCCTGCAGATGATAAGGATAGGGAGCCTGTGACAGTAGTGGGCAATATCTGCGAAAGCGGAGACATACTGGCAAAAGACAGACTGCTTGCACATGTCGAGGAGAATGACATCCTGGGCATTATGGATGCCGGAGCATACGGCTATTCAATGTCCTCAAACTATAACAGCAGGCAAAGACCCGCGGAAGTCTTGATCACAGCCGAAGGAAATACCAGATTGATAAGGCGCGGCGATACACTTGAAGATCTGACGCGAAATTTTTAAAAAACATCCTGGGAGGGATCGAAATGCATAAAAAGTTGTTTATTCCCGGACCGGTCGAGGTAAGGCCGGATGTGCTTGAAAGGATGAGCGGTCCGATGATAGGACACAGGTCCTCCGATGCATCTGCTTTGCAGAGACGCATTTCGGAAAAGCTCATGAAGGTTATGTTTACGGGAAATCAGATACTTCTTTCCACAACATCGGGAAGCGGACTTATGGAGGGGGCGGTAAGGTGCTGTACAGGAAAAAGAGCAGCCGTATTTTCCGTTGGCGCTTTCGGTGACAGATGGTATAAAATGGCTGTATCAAACGGTGTTCCCGCGGACAGGATCGATTCCGAATGGGGCTCGGCAACTACGGCGGAAATGGTTGAGCAAGCTCTTTCCACGGGTAAATACGATTTGATAACCGTTACGCATAACGAGACTTCTACAGGGGTTATGAATCCGGTCGAGGATATTTCAAAAGTCATGAAAAAACACTCTGAGGTTATATGGTGCCTGGATGCGGTCAGCTCAATGGGAGGAACAAAGATCGATGTAGATGAGCTTGGAGTTGATGTTTGTATCGCCTCAACGCAAAAATGTCTCGGACTGCCTCCGGGGATGGCTGTCTGTTCAATATCTCAAAAAGCGATAGATGCCGCAAGGCAAGTTAAAAACAGGGGAACCTACCTTGACCTTGTGGAGCTTTACGACTATATAAGAAATAAGGACTACCAGTATCCCTCGACGCCTAATTTATCGCTTATGTACGCAATGGACTACCAGCTGGACAGGATACTTGAGGAAGGACTTGAAACCCGCTTTGCCAGGCATCTGAGAATGGCTGAAAAAGTAAGGGGATGGGCGCGCGGCCGGTTTGCGCTTTTTGCAAAAGAGGAATGTCTTTCAAATACACTTACAACTATAACAAACACGGGAAATACAAACATCAGCCAGCTTAACAAAGACCTTGGAGCACGCGGATATGTGATATCAAACGGTTATGGGCAGCTGAAAGATAAAACATTCAGGATCGCCCATATGGGAGATGTCACAGAAGCTGAGATATCAGAGCTTCTGCAGGAAATCGACAGTTTGCTGCAATAATAAAGATACTTTACGGGAGGGCATAAAATGAAGGTACTGATTACGGAAAACATTGCGAAGGAAGGCATTGAAATACTTGAAAGAGAAGGACTCGAAGCCGATCTGAAACTGGGACTCTCAAGAGAAGAGCTTCTTGATACGGTAGGACCGTATGATGCAATAATAGTGAGGAGCGTCACGAAAGTCAATTCCGAATTATTGGGATGCGCTCCAAATCTGAAAGTGGTGGGAAGAGCCGGAAACGGGATCGACAACATTGAACTTCCTGCCTGCACAAAGAGGGGCATTATAGTCGTTAATACGCCCGAGAGCAATACCATGGCTGCTGCAGAGCTTGCCATCGGCCTTATATTCAGCGTGTTCAGAAACATACCTCAGGCGAGCGCGGCAGGCAGAAGAAAGGATTTCCGCAGAAAAAGATTCGACGGGATCGAGCTTGACGGAAAAACAGTTGGAATAATAGGGCTAGGAAGGATCGGATCTATTGTAGCCACAAAACTAAAGGGCTGCAATATGAGCGCTGTGGCTTACGATCCTTACATTACCGACGAGAGATTTAAAAAACTCGGTGTCGACAAGTGCGAGACACTTGAGGAACTTCTTGATAAATCAGATGTTATTACTCTTCACACTCCGAAAACCGAAGAGACTGTCGGAATGATCGGAGAAAAAGAGATAGCGCGGTGCAAAAAAGGAATTGTAATAATAAATGCAGCAAGAGGCGGGCTGGTCAACGAAGATGCTCTTTATAACGCGGTCAGATCGGGACATGTTCGCGGTGCCGGTATAGATGTGCTTAATCCCGAACCGGGATATGACAAATCTCCTGAAGAACAGACATACACGAACAAGCTTCTTGAGCTCGACAATATCATCATTACTCCGCATCTTGGGGCGTCGACTGCGGAAGCGACTTACCTTGTTGGAACAGCAGTCTCGGAACTCGTTGCAGCCGCGCTGAAGGGCGAAATGGTTGCGGCGGTCAACATGCCCTCGTTCGGCGGCAATCAGCTCAAGGAGCTGAAACCATACCTGGAGCTTGGCGAGATACTTGGCAAAATATATTATCAGGCTGAGAAGGAAACTGTTCAAAAGGTGGAGGTAATGTACAGCGGAGAACTGGCACAGCTGGAGACAGGCATAATAACATCTTCTGTTCTCAAAGGGCTGCTTGATCCGATAGTCAGGGAAAAAGTCAACTATGTCAACGCCGAGTTCCTGCTCAGGGAAATGGGTGTGGAGATCGTTGAAGGCAATAAAACATTACTTGATAAATACACAAACCTTATAACGGTGACATTCCACACAAAATTCAAGACTCTCAGCGTTTCGGGCACCGTGTTCGCAAAAGAGGAAAAAAGGATCGTTGATTTCTTTGGTTACAAGCTTGATTTTGAACCTTCATCACATATAATCGCAATACAGAATATCGACAAACCCGGTATAATCGGGCAGGTCGGCACGATCCTCGGAGCAAAAGGGGTTAATATAGCAGCTATGCAGTGGAGCAGAAACAGAAAGGGCGAGAAAGCTGTTTCGTTTGTCAGCGTCGATCACGAGGTCGATTTTGAGATCATGCAAAAACTGAGGCAGATAGACGGAGTGCTTCTGGCAACAATGATGAACTTTTAGATATGCCCGCGATAAACAGGAGGATACGATATCAATATCATATATGAAGACAACCACATTCTGGTTGCGGAAAAACCCGTAAATATGCTTTCTCAAGGGGATGACACAGGGGATAAGGACCTCCTTACATTTCTCAAACAGGAAATCAAGGATAAATACAACAAACCGGGGAATGTTTATCTCGGACTCGTCCACAGGCTCGACAGGGCTACCGGCGGGATAATGGTATTTGCAAGGACATCAAAAGGTGCAGCCCGTTTATCGGAACAGATACGGAACAGAACATTTGAAAAAACCTATCTTGCGGTCGTTCGCGGAGTAGTTTATCCGCTGGAGGGAACATTTAAAGATTATTTGCTCAAAGACAACAGCAGAAATATAGTCAAAACCGTAGATGCCGGAAAGGACGGCAAGGAGGCTATTCTCAAATACAGAACTGTCGGCAGTATAAATAATCTGACCTTGCTTCAGATAGATCTTTTGACCGGCCGCTCGCATCAGATCAGGGTGCAGTTCGCCTCACGCGGATTTCCTTTGCTGGGGGACGGAAAATACGGAGAAGACGATACAAACAAGAACACTATTTCTCTCTGGTCATACGGGGTCAGATTCAAACACCCGACAAGAGACGAAATCATGGAATTCAAACTGCATCCCCCAAAAAAATATCCCTGGGATATCTTCCCGCGAGTCGAGAGATAACGGAGGAAGATGCCTTGAAAAACAATGATAACGCTTTGATTAAAACAGTCGCCGCCGGCAGTATAGCTGAGGAAGCCGGCATGAAGGCCGGAGACAGAATCTTGTCTATTGACCGAAAGCCTGTCAATGATATTTTCGACTATCACTTTCTTAGTTCTCAAGAAAAATTTGTTCTGAGACTTCAAAAGCCGGATGGAGATCTTTGGGATATAGACATCGAGAAAGACGAATCCGAGGATCTCGGCATAGAATTTGCAGAACCTCTGGCCGACCGTGAGAAGCGCTGCAGCAATAAATGTA
>JAQVNH010000088.1 GCA_028703215.1 Eubacteriales bacterium | reverse complement strand
CTGAACAGCGACAAAAGACCGTCTTTTCCGAATGCCGCTCCGAATGTCGTCCCAAGATCTTTGAATGCCGTCCCGATATTTGATGTCACTCCTATTTGCGTCACATCGACAACACCCATCGGGATGCCGATCAGTGTAGTCGCGATGATTCCTATCAATATGGCTCCCTTAATTTTAAATAAAAGCAGCACTATTGTCAGGATCAATCCGATCAGAGCCAGGATCACAGGAGCTGAATTTAATGTGACAAGTGCGGGAACAGCGCTTGCATCCGCAATAACTGTTCCGCCGTCTAAAACGATGTTCTTGCCGGGGTCTGAAGTGAAATTTAACAAACCGGCGCTTTTAACTCCTATATAAGCAATAAATATTCCTATTCCTCCGCCGATTGCATTCTGCAAACTGCGCGGTATTGACTTGATTATGATTTTTCTGACTTTCGTTACCGTAATGATGATGTTGATGATTCCGCAAATAAATACCATTGCCAGCGCCTGCTGCCATGAGAATCCCAGCGCAAAGACGACTGTGTAGGTGAAAAAGGCATTAAGCCCCATACCCGGCGCCTGCGCATAAGGGACATTGGCAAAAAGGCCCATTACGAGAGTGCCGATTGCGGATGCAAAGATCGTTGCCAGGAAAACGGCATTCCATGGCATCCCTGTCTGTGATAGCATGCTCGGATTGACAAAAATGATGTAGACCATCGTAAAAAACGTTGTCAGACCGGCAAGTACTTCTGTGGATAACTTTGAACCGTTTTCCTTCAATTTGAAGAACTTTTCCATTTTTTAACTCCCTCCGGTTTTATTTTTTATTATGTGTAAACACACGACGCGGATAAGCGCCGCGTGTTTATTAACTTTATTCTGCGATCTCTTCGCTCTCTTCGTTCTTTTTCCCTATGCTGAGTATCATATTCAAAACTATGCCCACTATTGAAGCGGTCGCTATAGCCGGAAGCTGCGCGCCGAATACCGGAATCATTCCTCCGGCGAATCCGTAAGTGCCGCCAAGCCCTATTACCAGAATAACGGCGATAACGGCCAGATTTTTGGCATTAAAAAGGTCCACTTTCTTGTTTATCATGATCGCGACGCCCTGTGCTCCTATTACTCCGAACAGATAAATGCACGCGCCGTTTATCACGGCGGAAGGAACCGAATTGATAACATTTGCAAGAGGCGTGAAGAATGACAGGATGATAGCCATGACTGCCGCAGCACCCAGAACCATGCTCGAAAAATTCTTGGTGATAGCCATCGTTGAGATATTCTCTCCGTAATTTGTTCCCGCAGGACCTCCGAACAAGGATGATACAATATCGCCGACGCCGTCTCCGATAAGATTCAGCCCTAGTTTATCGGCTATTTTGTACTTTCCCTTGCCCTTTTTCTTCGCAAGGTCATTTACATATATGTCAAGCTGGAACAGATGAGCCGTAGATTCAGGTATGGTGGCAATTGCAATCGGCATGATCGCAAGAATAGCCGTCCAGCTGAATTTAGGAAATGTGAAATGCGGCGCGGTGACAACGCTGCCTGAAAATATCGTCGAAAAGTCGACCATGCCGAGCGCAATGCTCACCCCGTATCCCACCAGAATGCCGAGTAGAATTGAAATCTGACCGAACACTCCTTTGAGGTAAACAGAGAAGATGATCGTCGCCAGCAAGGTCACGATCGCGGCGATCCACGCATTACTCGAAGTGGTCCCTGCTGCGGCGTTGTACCCCGAAGCGTTTGTTATGGCTGTCCCTGCGAGGGCAATTCCTATTACCATGGCAATTGAGCCGGTAACTGTCGCAGGCAGAACTTTTTCAATAACTTCCATCCCGAATTTATTGACAATAACGCCGGCCAGAATTGAAATCAAACCTGAACATATGATACCGAATTGCGCCTGTGAGATAAGATTATCCGGTGCGAGCTGGCCAAACGAGACGCCTGTGATACTAACGATTGCGGCTATATATGAGAAACTTGAGCCGTAATAAAGAGGAATTTTGCCTTTTGTAATGAACAAGAAACTTAGAGTTGCAACTCCGCTGGCAAAAATGGTGGTTGAAACGTGAAATCCTGTCAGCAGCGCAACCAATACAGTGGCAGGAAACATAACCAGCATTTGCTGCAAAGCAAACAGCAGGAGTTTTCCCCATGAGGGAGTCTCATCCGGCAAATAGCCGATGACTGTGTTTTTCTTCAACATGTAAACCTCTCTCCTTTTGAAACCGCAAAGGGTCAAATTCTGTTTCAGGGTTCCTTGATGCCGCAGGTCAAGTACAAGCCGGCCATCAATACATAAAAAAAGAGGCTTGCCACATTAAAATCCAATGGCTACGCCTCTTTGGTATGTATAAAAATGTGAAAGGCTCCTTCGCCTTTTTCCCAAGCTTGTCTTTGCATACTATACCAACCTGTCTGTCGGGACCCAGTCCCAGTTTATAGTATGTTATCATACTCAATATACAATATCAAGTGGTTGTAAAATATTTTCCGCAACTTTCCGAAATCCTTCCCGATCGTCAGATCAGCTTAAGATGCTTGACACAAATCGCACTCTGAGAGTAATATTATCAAAGGCAATAGGATACTTTCCGAATAGGAGAATAAATGGGTATTTTCGGACTTTCTTTCAAAGTGGTTTTCCCTCTGCTGTCGCTCATGGTGCTCGGATATTTCCTGAAAACCAGAGGCCTCCTGGATAAAAGCACTATCAAAAGCATGAATGGCTTGATTTTCAGGGTCTTTCTGCCTGTAAACTTATTCATGAACATTTACAGCTCAGATATCAATAAGACTTTTGACTTGTTTCTTATTCTATACGCATGTGTCAGCCTGGTGGTTATCTTTATTATCTTGTGCCTGATTGTTCCCGCTTTTATTAAAGACCGTTCCGACAAAAGCACTGTCATTCAGGGAATCTCCCGCAGCAATATAATTCTATACGGAATATTTATTGTTGAAGCTATCAGCGACAGCGACGGTTTGGGATTATTAGGCGTGATGGTGGCATTTGTGATACCCCTTCTCAATATCCTGGCTGTTTTGATCTTTGAGATGAACAGAGGTCAGAAAATCAATGCGGGTAAAGTATTAAAAGGAATTGCCTCCAATCCTCTCATAATAGCTTCTGTTCTTGCCGTTTTGATGCTGTCTTTGAAAATAAACATCCCCGCGCTTATTACAGGAACATTGGACAATTTGAGCAGAATTGCCGCTCCGCTTTCGATGGTGCTTTTAGGAGGCACATTTGTGTTCAGCAGCGTAAAAAAACACATCGTATGGCTCGCTGTAAGCAGTATCGTTAAGCTTGTCATATTCCCCGCAATTTTTCTTTCGATTGCAATATTGATTGGAATAAGAGGAGTCGAGCTGGTAGTTTTAATGGTCGTTTTCGGTTCTCCGACAGCCATTTCCTCGTTTTCGATGGCAGAGGAAATGGGAGGAAATAGCGCTCTTGCCGGCGAAATCATCATGGCGACGTCTGTGGTTTCAATAGTGACCATATTTTTCTGGGTTTACTTATTCAATGTCCTGAATCTGATTTAGATCAAGGGACTCTTTATAATTTGGCAACCTCATCCGCAAGTTTTTTCATAACATCGGGTATATCTATATTCTGCGGGCAATTTCCGGTGCACAGGCCGCAGGCAAGACATTTATCAGGCTTTTTATCATCCGGCAGCTCAAAGATATCAGCAAGGCCAAATGATTTTTTTGATACGGAATAATCATTATACATAGCAATCAGCCTTGGAATATCTAATCCGGCAGGGCACTCTGAAACACAGTACCTGCAAGCGGTACAAGGCACAAGGGTTTGCGCTTTGAGTATTTCAACAGCCTTATCCAATATAAGCTGCTCATCCGGTGTGATCGGCTCAAAATGATCCATTGTGTCAATATTGTCGATGATCTGCTCCATCGTGCTCATGCCGCTGAGTACTGTCAGCACGCCCGGCAGACTTGCTGCAAACCTGATTGCCCATGATGCTATACTTTTATCAGGTTTGGCTGATTTCAAAACATCGTTTGCCTCCGGACAAAGATTTGCCAGCCGACCTCCTCTTACAGGCTCCATAACCGTAACAGGCATTCCCCTTTCGGTAATCATCTCGTATTGGCGCTTGGCATCCTGATAGCTCCAGTCAAAATAATTCAGCTGTATCTGTACGAAATCCCAGTCATTGAGGTCCAAGGTTTTTTTCAAGGTATCCGGTTTTCCGTGGGAAGAAAATCCAAGTCTTTTTATGAAGCCTTCTTTCTGTTTCTTTTTCAGAAATGGTATGACATTGAAATTTACATATTTATCAAAACTGCTTTCTCTTACGTCATGACAAAGATAAAAGTCAAAGAAATCTACCTGGCAGCGTTCCAGCTGCTCGTCGAATATGCGTTCCATCTCCCCTTCCTTTTTCAGTGCGTATCCGGGCATTTTGTCTGCCAGATAAAAGGTATTTCTGGGATATTTTTTCAGAGCTTGTCCGATAAAGCGCTCTGATTCGCCTCCATGGTAGTAGTATGCGGTATCGAAATAGTTGATTCCGTTTTCATAAGCATAATCTATGATCTCTCCGGCTTGGACATAATCTATTCCTCTTCCGTCCCGAAGAACAGGCAGCCTCATGCATCCCATACCCAGCAGGGATATATCGTCTTGAGAATTTCTGAATTTTCTGTATTTCATAGGACACTCCTTGTTTTTAATATAAAACATCTTGAATTTCTAACGAATATATCTTACAATGTTATTGCATAAATGAACAGCGCCAATATACATATTCCCAACTATTTGGTCTTGGAAACATTATATTCTTCACCCGTATATAATGAAATTCTTTTCATTTTTTTGCGCCGGGAATGTTTAAATAATAAAACAACTGGGTAAAATGAAACGTGACGATTCAGTTTTAATTCAATAGAGTTAAATTGATTTAGTATGCCATTATTGGGTCGATAAAAAATATAAAATAACCGGAGGAGTATTTATTATGAAAAAAGCAGTATCACTTATTATTGTATTGTCACTGGCACTGGTTGTTTTTTCGGGTTGCGCAAAGACAGCTGATACCGTAAAAACAGGCCTTGCTGTGGTTTCGTCGGTAGCAAAATCAACCGACGCAGGAGAAAAAGAGGGTCTTGCGGAAGCAGATTCAACTGTAGTGGCTGTCACAGTCGACAAAGACGGAAAAATCGTCAAATGTGTCATTGACACCGCGCAGACAAAGGTCAATTTCACCACCGAAGGCAAAATTACTACAGATTTTGCAAAGGAATTCAAATCAAAGCAGGAACTGAAAACAGACTACGGAATGCTCAAGGCATCCGGGATCAAAAAAGAATGGAACGAACAGGCTGACGCATTTGCCGCTTACTGTGTCGGAAAGACCACAGCTGAAGTTCAGGGTATCGCAGTAAGTGAAGGCTATCCCGCGGAAGCTGAGCT
>JAQVNH010000087.1 GCA_028703215.1 Eubacteriales bacterium | reverse complement strand
CACAATATTTACAAGACTGCCGGGTACCGCAATAACTTTGATTACAGTTTTTCCGGCAATCAGATCCTTCACTCTCTCATTCCCGAGCGCCTCGTTCTCCGTGCTATCTTTGTCAAGCCCCGAAGAGACTGTTATGCGCTCTCTTACTTTTCCGTTTATCTGAATCGCGATCTCAACATTATCCTCTACCGTTTTTGCCTCGTCCCACACAGGCCATGTCTGCCCCGATAACTTACCCGGGAAACGCGCAAGCTCCCATATTTCTTCCGTGATATGCGGAGATACGGGATTAAGCAGGATCAAAAATGTTTTCAGCTCAGCGGCATTTATCGAGCCTTTATCATAAGCCGCATTGGTGAATGACATAAGCGTGGCGATAGCAGTGTTGAATTTCATTGATTCAAAATCCTGGCTGACCTTCTTGATGGTTTGATTCATAAGAATTTCCAGCTCTTTGGAATACGAGTCCCCGCCTTTGAGCATCTCCCGCATTTTCCATACTCTCTCAAGAAATCTTCTGCAGCCTTTTACTCCGTTGTAAGCCCAAGGAACGCTTTTTTCGAAATCCCCGATAAACATTTCATACATTCTGAGGGTATCCGCTCCGAACTCGTCGACCATGTCCTCCGGATTTACTACATTGCCGCGGGATTTGGACATTTTTTCATTGTTCTCTCCGAGTATCATCCCATGAGAAGTTCTTTTCAGATAAGGCTCCGGAGTAGGAACTATCCTGCAGTCATAAAGGAATTTATGCCAGAATCGCGAATAAAGCAGATGCAGCGTGGTATGCTCCATGCCGCCGTTGTACCAGTCGACCGGAAGCCAGTATTTCATGTTCTCGGGCGAGGACAGAGCGTCGGCATTGAATGGGTCTGTATACCTGATATAATACCAGGATGACCCTGCCCACTGCGGCATTGTGTCTGTTTCGCGTTTTGCCGGCCGTCCGCAGGACGGGCAGGTTGTGCTTACCCATGATTCTATTTTAGAAAGCGGAGACTCGCCTGTTTCTGTGGGTTCATAACTTTCCACTTCCGGAAGCATCACAGGGAGCTCTTTTTCAGGTATGGGAACCCATCCGCAGTGTTCGCAAAATACCAGCGGGATAGGCTCTCCCCAGTATCTTTGCCTCGAAAACACCCAGTCTCTGAGTTTAAAATTTACTCTTTTTGAACCTATCCTGTTTTCTTCGAGCCACTTGATGATTTTAATTTTGGCGTCAGCAACCTCAAGTCCGTTGAGCATGCCGGAATTTACCATAGTGCCGTGTTCTATATCTGTATAGGGCTCTTTTTCTATATTCCCTCCGCTGACTACTTCAACGATGGGAAGGTTGAATTTTTTCGCAAATTCCCAGTCTCTTGTGTCATGCCCGGGGACAGCCATTATGGCGCCTGTGCCATATGACATAAGTATATAATCTGATATCCATATAGGGATCTCTTTTCCCGTCGCAGGATTTACCGCAAGCAGTCCCTTGATCTCGACTCCGCTTTTATCTCTGCTAAGCTCTGTTCTTTCAAAGTCCGATCTCTTAGAAGAGAATTCTCTGTAGGCTTTCACTTCAGGCAAATTCCCTATCATATCCGCGAATTTTTCCAAAACAGGATGCTCCGGCGACACCACCATGTAAGTTGCGCCGAAGAGCGTGTCAGGTCTTGTGGTATATACCTTCAGGGTTTCTCCCGTCCCTTTGATTGCAAACTCGACATCCGCACCCTCTGAGCGTCCTATCCAATTTCGTTGCTGGGTCTTGACTCTTTCGATATAATCGAGACGGTCGAGATCCTCCAGCAGTTTCTCGGCATATTTTGTTATTTTTAACATCCACTGGCTTTTTATCCTTCTGACGACTTCGCCGCCGCAGCGCTCGCAAACTCCGTTTACAACCTCCTCGTTTGCAAGCCCGATCTTGCAATCGACACACCAGTTTATCGGCATTTCGGTCTTGTAGGCGAGACCTTTTTCGTAAAGCTTAAGGAATATCCACTGCGTCCATTTGTAATATTTCGGGTCGGTGGTGTTTACTTCTCTTGTCCAGTCAAAAGAAAACCCAAGTGACATAAGCTGCTGTTTGAACCTTTTTATGTTTTTTTCTGTCACTTCTTTTGGATGTATCCTGTTCTTGATAGCAAAATTTTCAGTTGGAAGCCCGAACGCATCCCATCCGATAGCATATAGGACATTGAACCCCTCAAGTCTGCGTTTCCTGGCTATTATGTCCAGAGCGGTATATGGCCTTGGATGTCCGACATGCAGGCCTTGTCCCGAAGGGTATGGAAATTCCACAAGGGGAAAATATTTCGGCAATGACTTGTCCTCGGAAGCGCGGAATGTTCCTTCATTTTCCCACAGATCCTGCCATTTTCGCTCTATCGCTTTCGGATCGTAATCTCTCATTTGTTGACTTCCCTTCCCAGTATTCTAGTGTTTGAACATGATACCGTCAGACCATATCCTTTCGATATCATAAAATTCTCTGTATTCTTGCTGAAAAATGTGAACGATCAAATCTCCAAAATCTATCAATACCCATTTTGCGGTTTCGCAGCCCTCTTTTCTCAGGCATTTAAATCCGGACGCTTCCATGCCTAATTCAAGTTCGTCGGTCAGGGCTTTGACATGCGTCGATGATGTGCCGCTGCAGATCACAAAGTAATCGGCCAGGGTAGTTAGCTTGCTAATGTCAATTACCTCAATGTCAACTGCTTTTTTGTCTTCCAATATCCGTACCGCTTCTTTCATAATGCGTGTCGAGTCCAATTTATCACCCTTTCTTTGATATGGATGGCTATATGGTAAAACATTATAGCACTGCTTTGCTTATTTGTTAATGTCCCGCAGCAGCCAGTTTCTTGCATTGACCGTATCCATATGCAGCAGCTGGCCTTTTTTCAAAACGAACCTTATCGTGTGATCGAGGGCTTTCAGAACAGCTTTATCCAAATCTTCAAAAGCAAGATCTCTGAGCTCTTCAACACCCTTGAATTTTCTTCCCGGCTCGATAAAGTCAGCCAGGAATACTATTTTCTGAAGTCTGGTCATGTTCTCGGAGCCCGTCGTATGACTTCTTATTGCAGATAATATTTCCGGGTCAGAAACACCGAATTCTTTTTCGGCAAAAAATACTCCCAATACATCATGCAGGAGCTTTGGATTCTCTTTGCGTACATCATCGGTAATGATGTCCAGTTTCTCGCAGAGTCGGAGCATTTCCTCCGGCTCAAGGAATCTGGCACAATCATGCAGCAACCCTGCTATAGCTGCCTTATCGGGGTCTTCCTTGTAACAAACGGATAATTTGACCGCGCATTCCATAACATTGACAGAATGCTCAAATCTGTCTTCCCGAAGTATACTATTTAATTTTTCCTTCATCTCCTCCGGCAGCAAGGCAATTACCCCAATTTTTCTATTTTTGACAGATACAGCTTGTTTTCATAAATATATTTGACGACCTTATCAGGCACCATATATTTTATGGATTTACCCGATTCAATCCGCGCTCTTATTTCCGTTGATGATATGTCGACAGAAGGGGCTTCCACATAAGTTATGTCTGCAGAGTATTTTCTTTCAAGGATTCCGATCCTCTTTTTAAGCCTGCTCAGATCGTAGCCCTGTCTCTGAACCGCAGCAAAACCGCACATGCCGAATACCTCGTCGAATTTATACCAGTTTACCAGATCCCACACCGTATCGGCGCCTATTATGTATACATACTTCCTGTCGTTTCTGTATTCCCCGGCAAGAAGCGCAAGAGTGTCAATGGTGTAAGTGACACCCTCTCTTGAAATTTCTATATCTGATGCGCGAAAGTACGGATTGTCCTCAACTGCCAATTTTACCATTTCAAATCTTCGCGATGCGTCCGTGATTTTCAAATTATCCTTGTGAGGAGGATTGTTCGAGGGTATGAACAATATTTCCGCAAGGCCGAGACTTTCACGCACCGTTTCGGCAATGACCAGATGCCCGACATGTATTGGATCGAATGTTCCTCCCATGATACCTATGGCATTTTTAGTCTGCACCTTTTCACTTCCTCCCGATGTCTTTCCGGTAATACATATCTGTAAAGCTTATTTTTTGCACTCCCTCATATGCCCGCTCGAGAGCTGTCCGAAAATCCGGTCCTGTTGACGCAACCCCTAAAACTCTTCCGCCGGATGTTACCAATCTGCCGTTTTCCGATTTGGTCCCGGCGTGAAATACGACCGTGTCTCCATCTCTCCCGGCATCTTGTATCCCATGGATCTCGTATCCCTTTTGATATTTTTTAGGATACCCTCCTGAAGCTATCACAACACAAACAACAGGCTCGTCAGACCACTTTATTTCTATTTCGTCAAGCCTTTCATCAATGACCGCCTCAAATATTTCTGCAAGATCTGTTTTGAGCCTTGGCAAAACCGCCTGTGTTTCCGGATCTCCGAATCTCGCATTGTATTCCAGGACTTTCGGCCCTTCCTTTGTCAGAATAAGGCCGAAATATATCACTCCCTTAAATTTTCGGCCAATATCCGCCATTGCGTCGATGGTCTTTTTATAAATATTGGTCATGCAATACCGCGCGATTTCATTCGTATAATGGCTGCTTGGCGAAAAAGCGCCCATGCCTCCTGTATTCGGGCCTTTATCGCCGTCATAGGCCCTCTTGTGATCCTGGGAACTGACCATCGGAACAACAGTTGAACCATCAGTAAACGCAAGCACCGAAACCTCGGGACCTTTGAGAAATTCTTCGATTACGATCCGGTTTCCCGCCTCGCCGAATGTTTTGTCAGTCATGATCTCTTTTACGGCTTGAGAGGCTTCCTTCAAATCGCCGGCTATCACGACGCCCTTACCCAGAGCAAGTCCGTCTGCTTTTATAACGATCGGAAAATCGCAATTTTCAAGATATTCCATTGCTTTTTCGCTGCTGGCGAAGGTTTCAAAACCTGCTGTCGGGATCCCGTATTCCTTCATTAACTTTTTTGAAAAAACCTTGCTGCTTTCTATCTCTGCAGCTATTTTGCTTGGTCCGAAAGCCCTGATGCCTGCTTTTTCCATCTCATCTACCATGCCCGCGGCAAGCGGATCGTCCGGTGTTACCACTACAAGGCTTATCTTATTTTCGATCGCGGCGGATACCATCCCGACTATGTCCATAGCGCTGACCGGAAGGCATTCGGCTATTTCAGCAATGCCACCGTTTCCCGGCGCGCAGTAAATTTTATCGACAAGCGGACTGCGTGATAATTTCCACACTATAGCGTGTTCGCGTCCTCCGCCGCCGACTACAAGTATTTTCATTTTCTCTTTTTTCGTTTTCAATATACCTTTTCCTCTTAGTGTTTAAAATGGCGTATCCCCGTAAATACCATGGCAATACCGGCCTTATCGCATGCGTCTATCGAATCCTGGTCTCTGATAGAACCGCCGGGTTGTATGATCGCCGTGATGCCTGCTGCTGCGGCAGCTTCTACACAATCCGAAAACGGGAAAAACGCGTCTGAGGCAAGTACTCCGCCGGCCGCCTTATATCCTGCTGTTCCGACAGCAATTTTTACCGACGAGATCCTGTTTGCCTGTCCGGGTCCGATCCCGAGTG
>JAQVNH010000086.1 GCA_028703215.1 Eubacteriales bacterium | reverse complement strand
AGCGCTGCTATACCGACAATCGGCTTATATGTCGACCCCGGCGAATATTTTTCCTGTATGGTTCTGTTCCAAAGCGGTCTGTTCGCAGTATCGCTTTCGAGACGCAAGACCTCTTCCGCGGCTTCCGCGGAGGAATTAACATCGAGGTACGATTGCGGGTCATATGATGGATAGCTTGCGCAGGCAAGAACTTCACCGTTTTTGACATCGATGGCTACCAGCGCTCCGGCATTCGCGTCTCCTTTGTTCTTGGGATCGTTCATTATATTTTTTTGAATATTATCGATAGTCTTTTCAAGGGACTCCATGGCCGCCTTCTGAAGGTACATGTCGATAGTTAAAACTATGTTGTTGCCGGGGACAGCCGGCTGGCTGCTGATCACACCTGTCTGACGCCCTTGTGTATTCACCATGATCTCCGATGAGCCATCTGTTCCTCTTAAGATTTCCTGCGCGGAAAGTTCAATCCCTGTTACGCCGACGACCTCATTCCCCTTGTACCCCAGCTCAGCCCATGCATTAAGATGTTCCGGCGTTATCTGCCCGACGAATCCAAGTATGTGAGCCGCATTAGAGGCACTCAAATATTCCCTCACCGGGATAGTTCCCGTTGTTATTCCCGGAAGCTCATGGTGTCTTTCTTCGATCTCGGACACTGATTTTCTGCTGATATTTCCTGATATTTTTATTAGATCATATTGTGAATAAGACCACCTGTTCAGAAAAATTTCATATCTGACGCGCATTATCTTGTAAGCTTCTGAGTTTGTATATGACGGATCTATTTTAAACATTTTAGTTCTGATATATTCAAACAGCTCGTCCGGCGAGGAGAAAAGCTTTTCCGAACTGATCCCAAGCACATTTATTTGCCATTGATTTATCATATCCATATTTTTTTGAAAAAGGACCGGATCGGCGATCAGGTAGTATCCGATCCCCGCCGAATAACTGTCCCCGTTTTTTTCAAGTATTTCTGCCATTTTTAATATCCCGGAATTAAATTCATCCTCAGAAGCATCGGTTTTTGATATCAGTGCAGTGTATCCCAGATTGCTGACAGCAAGAGAAGTGCCGTTTCTATCGAGTATATCGCCTCTTGCCGCCGTCGTGGTTTGCTTCCTGTAAATGCTTTGCTGCGAATTCTGATAATACTTGTCTCCGTTAACGATTTGCAGGTTGAACAGAGCGCTCAGCAAGACAAGCCCGAATAAGAGCATGAGTATTGAAATTATGATAAATCTGTCTTTTAAAATGTTTCTCATTGTTTCAATTCCTTTTGCGTGTGCGAATTATCTTTGAATACCCGTTTTTAATTCGATCTTTCTGACAACCGCTGATACAAACCAATATATGACAAGTGAAACGATGCAGTTGTACAAGGCTTCCGGCAGTATCGTCCCGATAAGAGGCTCAATCGTTAAAGATGCGATGCCTGTTTTAAAGAAAACATTTAAAAAGAGCACAAGCCCCTCATAAAAAACGGATGTGGCAAATACAGAGATAAGGAGCACAAATATATTGTTCCTGAATATCCTTTTATTCGCCAGTCCGGTCACAACACCGGCATACATGCCAAGAAGAGCTGTTAAACCTATCAGCTTGCCTGATAAAAGATCCATAGCGAGGCCTGCTCCGCCCCCGATGATCGCACCGACTGTACTGCCATCCAAAAGTGCAGCGCAAATCGTGAAAACAAGTATCAGGTTTGGCTTGACTCCGAATATTTTTGCATATTCCGGGAAAGTCGTCTGAATAACTATAAGCATCAGAATGCAGCAGGAATAAAACGCCGCCTTAATTTTCACCGGGTTCACCTTCCGCTTCTTCGTTTCTCGTCAGTACGAATACTTCCTGAAGCTTTTTGAAGTCAACCGCAGGTTTAATGATTGCGTATCTACCGTATTCGTCATCCGAATTTTTTATTTCTGCGACAGTTCCGATAATTATGCCTTTAGGATATAGTCCGCCAAGTCCGGAAGTTTCGATTACGTCTCCCACGCTCACATCTACACTCAGCGGTATATAATCCATATTGCAAAGACCGCTGTCTGTAAGGCTCAAATCTCCCGATACTCGTACACTGCCTCCGTTTTCTTTTTCTATCCAGCCGTCTACTACGCTGTCCTCGTCTATTATCGCCAGTATTTTCGAGGATGTCAGCTGAACCTCAAGAACTCTTCCGACAAGCCCTGTCGCGCTGCTGACGACCGGCTGGTTTATTTGGACTTTGTCCCTGCTACCCACATCCACCTTGAAAACATCAAACCAATTTCCGGGATCCTTTGCTATTACATTTGCGCCTATAATCACATAATCCGCAAATAATTTCTTGAGATTGAGGGCGTTTCTGAGCTCCTCGTTTTTATTTCTAAGACTTTCGAGCTCTCTGTTTTCATCCTGAAGCTGCGCAACGATTATTTTAAGCGCCTCGTTTTCATCCTTGATCGCCTTCGGATCTTTGAAAAAAGATATAAAATCATCGACCTTCTGACCGACAGATGTAAAAAACTTCTGCACCGGCGTGAGGGGCACGCTGAAAATGCTCCCCAAAAACCCCGATGTGCTCTTGAATGAAGAAGCTATGCCAATTACCATTATGAGAACAACTGTGACTAATATCAGAACAAATCCTTTTTTTTTGAAAAGGTTACGCAATTTTAATACTCCCCGGCGCTATCTTTTTGAAACCACAAGGACTTTCCTCAGAATGTCTATCCTCTCAAGAACCTTGCCGGCGCCTATTGCCACGCAATCGAGAGGATTTTCGGCTATAAAGACCGGTATGCCGGTCTCCTTCATTATTACCTTGTCAAACCCTCTTAAAAGAGCTCCCCCGCCTGTAAGCATAATACCCTTGACCATGATGTCGGAAGCAAGCTCCGGAGAAGTCTGCTCAAGTGTTTGCTTGATTGCATCCAGTATTGCCGAAATCGACTCCTTAAGAGCTTCGGCAACCTCGGATGAACTGATGGTTATATTCTTGGGCAGACCGGTCAGCAGATCTCTTCCTCTAACCTCGACAACTTCCCTGTTCGATATTGGATATGCCGCTCCGACCGTTAATTTAATATGTTCTGCCGTTCTTTCGCCTATCATAAGATTGTTTTCTTTTTTTATGAATCGGGCGATGTCGTCATCAAACTGGTCGCCCGCTATTCTAAGCGACTTGCTTTCCACTATTCCGCCCAGTGATATGACGGCAACTTCGCTCGTGCCTCCGCCCACATCCACAACCATGCTCCCTGTGGGTTCCTCTACCGGCAAATTGGCTCCGATTGCGGCAGCCATTGGCTCCTCAATAAGATATGCTTCCTTCGCGCCGGCTTCGCGAGTCGCTTCCTCAACAGCGCGCCTTTCGACCTCCGTGACACCGGATGGAACACAGATAACCACCTTTGGCCTGCTAAACCTGTTGCCGTTCAATGCTTTTTTTATAAAATATTTAAGCATGCTTTGCGTAACATCAAAATCCGCTATGACTCCGCCCCTCATCGGCCTTATCGCAACGATATCCCCGGGCGTCCTTCCTATCATTTCTTTTGCGGAGTCTCCAACTGCGAGGGTCGTGCCTGTTTTTTTATTTATTGCAACTACCGATGGCTCTCTGAGAACAATGCCTTTCCCCTTCACATGCACAAGAGTATTTGCCGTCCCCAGATCAATTCCGATGTATTTTGAAAATATCCCCATCTTTCAGCCTCCGTTTTACCTTTTACAGGTCACAAATTTGCCTGCATCCTGAGCAAGCTGATGCCGATTCCTTCAAGCACATGCGCTATTTTTGAAAGCGGAAAACCCATTACATTAAAATAGCAACCTTTAATTTCATCAACCAGCAAAGCGCCAACTCCCTGTATCGCATATGCGCCGGCTTTGTCAAACGGTTCGCCCGTATTCAGATAAGCCTGTATCTCTATGTCGTCGAGCTTTCTCATTTTTACGCCGGTCACTTCATATGAAGTGATGATCCTCTTGTCTTTGCTGTTGTCAATGATAGTAAAACCTGTTATCACCTCGTGTTTCCGACCCTCCAGAAGACGAAGCATTTCCTCAGCCTCACAGGCATCTGCGGGTTTGCCCAGTATCCTGCCGTCACATACGACTACGGTATCTGCGGCTATTATCACGGCGTCCTCGCCGGTCCGATGCGCGATATCCTCGGCCTTTGACCTCGAAATCTTCTGTACGACCTCAACCGGCTCGTTATCGATGTTCAAATCTTCATTAATTTCCGGAATGGCAATCTCAAATTCTATCCCGATCTGTTTCATCAAAGCTGCCCGTCTTGGTGAAGCAGACGCAAGCACGATTTTTCTCAATTTTATGATTCCTCCGCAGATGAAATGCTTATTTTCTTCTGCCGAAAATGATTATCGCAATGATCATCGCGATTACACTGCCGGCATTGATCCTAAGCGCAAGACTGAAACCAAAACTTAATACTCTTGTGTCAAGAAGCGGCCTAAGGTCGATGTCCATAATTTCCCTGTATCCGTTATCGGCACCGAAGCTCATCCACTTGAAAAAAGGATATTGCGCGAGATACTCTCCAATAAATCCCCCAATGATTGCCGCAAGCACAACCATAAGGACTACCAGCCACAAATGTCTGTTTTTTTTCATGGCTACTCCTTAGCGTACAACTAATCAGTTCTTTTCGGGCAAGCGCCGCCGGCTCAAGCAAAACAAGGCTGAACCAGCTTGAATATTATTATACTACAATGAGCATAAATAATAAAATAAGTTTTACCGGGGGCGGCAGCAGATTATTTTCAGATCTGGCTTGAATTATTTGATTGACAAGGGTTGTATTGCCGTTCTTTTAATGTTATTATCTTAAATGCTTAAGAAAAAGCGGAGGTATTTAATGGAAATAGAAAAATTAAGTGAAAATGTCATAAAAGTGACCATTACCCCAAGCGATCTTGAGGAAAGAGATATCGACCTTGACTCTCTTACATATAATTCACCTGAAGCCAAGGAGCTTTTTTTCGACATGATCGAGCAGGCGGAAATGGAGCTTGGTTTTTCAGTATCTGAATCTCAGGTAGTTATCGAGCCTTCAACAGAAGAGTATGACGGCTTTGTCATAACTATCACCAGGCTTGACGACAAAAGCGATTTTGACTCGCTTCAAAAACTCATCAAGAGCAAATCGGGAAAGTCAAAGTCTAAAGCGGCGCTTGCCGGGAAGATCCTGCGCGCCTCATTGGTATATTACACCGAATCTTTCGACGATATGTGCCTTCTTTGCGATAAACTCTCGGCTGTCTTCAAGGGTAAAAGCTCGCTATACGGCAATAACGGCAAGTATTATCTTGTCCTTGGCAAAGAAAAATTTTCATCTGTAAATGTAGTCGCTTTGATGGGAATACTCGAGGAATATGCTCTAAAAACAAGTTCTTCAGTATTCTATGAAGGATACCTTAATGAATACGGCACACTGATCATAAAGGATGATGCCATCCCCACGATTATCAAGCATTTCAAGTAACTGTCATTCGCAATTCACAAGAGAGGTTCTTAGCACAGAATCCATGTCTGAAACAAAAATAAATTCCAGATTTTTACGGACATTTGCCGGTATCTCCGCAATGTCCTTTT
>JAQVNH010000085.1 GCA_028703215.1 Eubacteriales bacterium | reverse complement strand
GGAATTGTTCAGGCTCATGTCTCTTGCGGGAGCTAAAGTAATAATCGTACCGGCGGCATTCAACATGGTTACAGGCCCGGCTCATTTCGAACTGCTTGTGAGAGCGAGAGCGGTGGATAATCAGGTCTATATCGTTGCGGCCGCGCAGGCGAATAATGCCGATGCGGAATATAAGGCGTTCGGCCATTCTATGGTGGCGGACCCGTGGGGAAGAGTCGTGTGCGAGGCAGGCACCGGTACAGAGATAATTTCATGCGAGATCAATCCCGAATTGGTCGAAAAAGTTCGCATCGATATGCCCGTACTGAAACAGATGAGAAATGATGTTTACGAATTGAAGAAAATTGGTAAGGACAATAATTGACCGGTTTCAGATTTCGATGACATTTTACCGGGGCGGCTTGTTTACAATTATAACTTTGTATGTTAAACTACTTAATGCTATGAATCCGCATGCCTGGTTAAAGGAAGCTCCAACCTTTTACGAAGCTCGCGGGTATTAAATCAAACGGAGGCAATACCATGCTGAAAGAAAAAAAACAGGAAATTATCGACAGCTACAAAATCAATGAGAAAGACACCGGTTCTTCAGAAGTTCAAATCGCTATCCTCACCGAAAGGATCAATCACCTCAACGAGCATCTCAAACTTCACAAAAACGATCATCATTCAAGAAGAGGATTGCTGAAGATGGTTGGACAAAGAAGAGGATTGCTGAATTATCTTCAGAGGAAAAATATAGAGAGATACCGTCAAATAATTGCAAAACTCGAGTTGAGAAAGTAATTCGGAGCGGTCACCCCGCTCCTGTTTTATTTAAATAATTTCATTGCCGCGAGCGCGGCATGGATATAATAGGCCACAGTCGTAGAAGGTAGCTTCTGAGCCGGAATCTCCGGACTGGAATCTACAAGCTACGTCCTGTGGTACAAATCAGGAGGAAAAATATGAATAGAACATTTACCACGGAGTTTGCGGGCCGTCAGCTGACGATTGAAACCGGCGACCTTGCACAATTCGCGAACGGATCCGCATTTGTGAAATACGGGGATACCGTAGTATTATCAACAGCAACTTCATCAACAAAGCCAAGAGAGGGCCTCGACTATTTCCCGCTCAGCGTTGATTATGAAGAGCGTCTTTACGCCGTAGGCAAAATACCCGGAGGATTTATAAAAAGAGAAGGGAAGCCCACGGAAAAGGCCGTTCTGACATCAAGAGTCATAGACAGGCCGATGAGGCCGTTATTTCCGGACGATCTGAGAAACGACGTGACCGTTGTAAATACAGTATTTTCTGTCGATCAGGATAATTCGCCTGAAATCGCCGCGATGATCGGCTCTTCGATTGCGGTCGCAATTTCGGATATTCCCTGGAACGGTCCTATAGGAGGAGTCATACTGGGGTTGGTAGACGGGGAGGTTATTGTTAACCCGAACGCAAAGCAAAGAGAGAAAAGCCTGATGTATGTCACCCTCGCCGGAACAAAGGAGAAAATCATCATGATCGAAGCCGGCGCAAAAGAAGTGCCTGATGACGTCATGCTTGACGCCATAAAAAAAGGTCATGACGAAATCCGAAATATCCTTGCTTTCATAGACGGGATAGTAAAGGAAATCGGCAAGAAAAAATATGAATACACTTCTTCAGCCGTTCCGCAGGAAATAATAGATGATGTAAATGATTTCGGATACGCAAGAATGAGAGAAGCTGTGCTGGCGCTTGACAAAAATGTCAGGGATGAAAACATCTCGGTTCTTACAGCTGATATAAAAGCGCAGTTTGCGGAAAAATATCCCGATCAGGACGCGAATCTCGGGACTGCCGTCTATAAACTTGAAAAGAAGGTCGTAAGAGAATACATCCTTAAAGAACACAAAAGAGTCGACGGAAGAGGACTGGATGAGATCAGGCCTTTATCAGGGCAGGTAGGCGTGCTTCCGAGAACACACGGATCCGGTCTTTTCCAGAGAGGCCAGACACAAGTTCTGACAACTGTTACGCTTGGGGCTCTCAGAGAAGTCCAGATGCTTGACGGAATGGATCTCGAAGAACAAAAACGGTACATGCATCACTATAACTTCCCGTCATACAGCGTCGGAGAAACCAGACCTTCGAGAGGACCGGGAAGAAGAGAGATCGGACACGGCGCGCTTGCTGAAAGAGCGCTGGAGCCTGTGATTCCCGATGAAGAATGTTTCCCCTACGCGATCAGGCTTGTTTCGGAAGTTCTTATGTCAAACGGCTCGACATCTCAGGGGAGCGTTTGCGGAAGCACTTTGGCTCTCATGGATGCCGGCGTTCCGATAAAGGAACCTGTAGCCGGTATATCAGCAGGTCTGGTAACAGATGAAAACGACCCGGATAAATATGTTGCGATAATGGACATTCAGGGAATAGAGGACTTCTTCGGAGACATGGATTTCAAGGTAGCCGGTACAAAAAATGGAATAACCGCGATACAGGTCGATATAAAAACAGACGGATTGAGCAATGATGTCATCAGAGAAGCGTTCGAACTCACAAAAAAGGGAAGGATGCAGATACTTGACGATGTCATACTCAAAACCATCGCCGCTCCGAGAGCCGAGCTTTCACAATATGCTCCCAAGATAGTCACGATCAGCATAGATCCTGATAAAATCAGAGAGGTAATAGGACCCGGAGGAAAGACGATCAATAAGATAATAGCTGAAACCGGAGTAAAAATAGACATAAACGATGACGGCAGGGTCTTTATCGCGACAACAGACGCAGAGGCTTCATGCAAAGCGATACAGATAATCCAGGGAATAGCCGGCGAAGTCAAACCCGGCCAGAGATTCGACGGTAAAGTTATGAGAATAATGGCATTCGGAGCATTTGTGGAATTTCTTCCCGGCAAGGAAGGACTCGTTCACATTTCCAAACTTGATACCAAACGCGTCGACAAAGTCGAGGATGTGGTCAAGATAGGCGATATCATACCTGTTGTTGTTCTTGAAGTCGATAAAATGGGAAGGATCAATCTCTCCAGAAAAGACGCGCTTACACCTCAAGCCGGGAAATAAGGAGCCGAATGTATAATAAATTGACCCTTGATAACGGTGTCAGGCTTGTTTACGAAAAGATACCATATCTCCGCTCAGTTGCAGTCGGAGTATGGATAAGGACCGGATCAAGAAACGAAAACGAATTTAATAACGGCATTTCGCATTTTATCGAGCATATGCTGTTTAAGGGCACTGAAAGCATGAGCGCCAAGGAAATAGCTGAAAGCATCGAAAGCATCGGAGGGCAGCTGAATGCCTTCACGGCAAAAGAATGCACATGCCTATATGCGATGACACTCGACGAGCACCTCGGGACTTCCCTGAAGGTGCTTGCCGACATATTCTTCAATTCGAAATTCGACAAAGAGGATATCGAAAAAGAGCGTGACGTCATCTTTGAGGAAATCAGCCTTTATGAGGATACGCCGGATGATCTGGTGCATGATGTGCTGACCAGGCTCGCATGGAAGAACAGTTCTTTGGGGATGCCGGTGCTCGGAACAAAAAAATCGCTTTCCGGGATCGACAGACAAAGCATCATGCGGTATTTGTCTCTCAATTATATCCCCGCCAACACCGTTGTTTCCGTAGCGGGAAATTTCGACGAAATTTATCTTACGGAGACCGCGGAGAAGCTGTTTGGCGGATGGGAAGCCAAAAAGAAAGAACCTTTCGAAGATGCGGCCCAAACATTCTCCAAAGGAATGAAGGTCAAGGTCAAGGACATTGAACAGGTTCACGCATGTATCGGGCTTGACGGGATAGAGCAGGGTGATGACCGGCTTTATTCTCTTGCGGCTGTCAACAATATTTTCGGCGGCAATATGAGTTCAAGACTATTCCAGAAGATTAGGGAAGAAAAAGGGCTTGTCTACTCGATATTCTCCTACCCATCGGCTTATGTCAAAAATGGCCTGTTTACGATTTACGCCGGCATGAACCCATATAATCTCAAAACTGTGATTTCGATGATAATCCATGAAATCAGACTTCTCCTGGAAAACGGGATCGCCGGGGAAGAGCTTGACAAGGCAAAAGAGCAGCTTAAGGGCAATTTCATTCTCGGACTCGAAAGCACGAGCAGCAGAATGAACAGCATCGGGAAATCCGAACTTCTTCTCGGCCATATAAAAACGCCTGACGAAGTTCTTGGAAAGATCGATGCGGTCAATATGGACTCGATCCGCGAAACAACTGAAAATATTTTCAAAACAAAGGAAATAGCTGTTGCGCTTGTCGGAAAAGTTGATAAACTTATGGGAGAAGACATAGATAAAATCCTTTTCAGCTGAATAAGAGAACGTCGAACGGGGGAAGCGGGTTTTTAAAGTATCGTTCAATCCGGTAAAATAGATCGAATACGCAATCGGACGAGAGAAGGGGTAATATGGAATCAAGGATCGCGGTTGTCGGCATAGCGCTTGAAGACAGAACAAAGTCATCGCAGGCAGTCAATGAAATTCTTGGCTCTTACGGAGACATGATCGTCGGAAGGCTGGGAATACCATACAGAGACCGCAACATCTCAATAATTTCGGTCATCGTGGACGGCAGCAATGACGAGATCGGCGCGCTGACAGGCAAATTAGGCAATTTAAAGGGCGTTAAAACAAAGGTGTCAGTTATGTATTGAGATAGAAAATATGATATTATCCGAACGGAGGCGCAGAGTCTTCATCCCGGAATGATATAAGTGAAATGCCTGACGAAAGGAAAATATCTTATCGAAGGGGGAATTGATATGGCAGGGTTTGAATACGATTCTTCCTGAATAAATACTGAAAATATTTATTTCAAGGAAGAATTTTTATTTATTCAAAAATACATTACTTAAGAGGTGTACTTAATGAAAAGTGATAACTTATCTGAGGAAAAAATGAGCAAGACCCAATTTATTACAAGAACAGCGATACTTTTGGCGCTCACGTTAGTGTTTCAGTATTTGGGAAGGTTTGTGCCGCTGGGACCGAACAGCAATTTTGTAGTCGGTCCTCTGGTAAATGCCTGCCTTCTGGTTGCGGGAGCTATGGTTGGATTGGGCGGGGCGGCAATAATATCGGTCCTGGCGCCTCTGTTTGCGGCACTTACGAATACGACCGCAACTGCGCCGTTCGTGCTTTTGTTTTCGCCGTTCATAGCGCTCGGCAACTTCGTATTCGTTCTGTTTTTTGTTTTGTTCAGAAAAAAAGGAAAAGCAGCCGCGATATTGGGAACAGGCATCGGAGCGGTGATCAAATTCCTGATACTTTACGGGGGAGTCATTTTAATGCTCGGAGTAAAGAAAATGCCGGCTCCTGCCGCGACAGCGCTGACATTCATGTTCAGCTGGCCGCAGCTCGTGACGGCCGCAATAGGCGCGGTAATAGCATTTGCAGTTATCGGCGCGCTGGAGAGAGCAAATAAGATCCCGAAGACCGGAGAATGAAGAAAAAAGATAAAAGTTACAGCTGGGCATAGAAATTAGTTTCTCAAAAAATACAAGTTGAATACTTGTATTTTTTTTGTCTGTCAGCGCATTGATGGTATAATATTTCAGTATAAAAAAGGAGAAAAATGAATATGGAAGCATGGTAAAATAAATATAACTAAAAAACGGATATATTCTATAGGGAGAAGTGAGTG
>JAQVNH010000084.1 GCA_028703215.1 Eubacteriales bacterium | reverse complement strand
CGGAGCGGACCGCGCTAAAGTTGAGGCGGCGCTGCTTGGCGGAGAAGCGGGATCGGGAAGCGGCACAGGAAGCAGCACGGGAAGCGTTGAGGGAGCAGGCAGCAGCGGAGGAAGCGGCATTGGAAGCGTTGAGGGAGTAGGCAGCAGCGGAGGAAGCGGCACGGGAAGCGCAAAGGCGAGCATAAAGTATGAGGGGGACTATTATTTCGAGTATGAGGATCCGGAGGCGGGGATAAAAATAAGCTCCGGCGACGGGGGCGGCGCTGCGGCGAAGGATGTGCAGCGGGAACTGAAGAAACTCATGGAGCGGATGGGCCTGCCGGCGGGGAATTACGCGGTGGACAGGCAAACGGATTCGGAGGTGTGCTTCATATATAAGGAAGACAGCCGCTGCATATTCGACAATTATATATTGTTTGGATTGAGCGGCGGCGGCATTTCATATGCCGAATGCAGCTACAGGGAAGTAGCTGGATTCGGCGAGCCCGCCGCGATATTGCCGGCGCACCAGGTGCTGATCAAGAACATAGTCGATTGCGACGGATGTGTGATTTCCGCAATCGACCTCGGGTATAAGAGTATGGCGCCGGTGTGGCGAATCTGCTTCACGGACGATACATGCCAATATTACGGCGCAGAATAAAAGACCAGGGGGACAGGTTTAGTGGCTCTCTAAAACACAGCAAAAATATATACCGAGTGAAACAGTTGGAGGATGCAATAATTATTATCAATAACCGAGCCAAGTGCGTGAATAATTAGTATTAAATCACGAAAGCAAATTCGTTATTATCACGAAAGTAAAGGAGTTGCGACATGGGATCAGTTAAGCCAACCAGAGATGAGGCTCTTAGTCTCCTAAAGAAATACACGAAAAGTGAAAGCCTTATAAGACATGCTTTGACTGTTGAAGCGGTCATGCTGCATTTTGCTGATCTGCTGGGAGAGGCAGACAGAGAAAAATGGAGCGTGGTAGGTCTTTTGCACGATATTGATTTTGAAATGTATCCTGAGGAGCACTGTAAAAAAGCAGAGGAAATATTGAGTGAGAACAACATTCCGGATGACTACATTCATGCGGTTGTGAGTCATGGGTTTGGTGTGTGCTATGGCGTCGAGCCGGTCGAGAAGATGGAGAAAGTGCTGTATGCGATAGACGAGCTGACGGGATTGATCGCTGCAACAGCTTTGATGAGGCCAAGCAGAAGCATACTCGATACCGAAGTGAGATCGGTCATGAAGAAATGGAAGCAAAGGAGTTTCGCGGCGGGCGTAGATAGGGAGCTGATCGAAGAAGGAGTGAAAAAGCTTGGCATGGAACTCGAATATATAGTTGAGGAGACAATAAAAGGAATGCGGAAAGTTGCCGAAAGTATTGGTTTGAAGGGGGAAGCAGGGCAACTTTAAAAAAAGAGCCACTAAACCTGTCCCTGTGGTTTTTATGGATTTGAAGGCTTTTGCCAAAAAACTGGACCGTGCTTTGTTTGTTGAGGATGAGTATAAGCGATATGCATATGATGACTGTGCTCTTCCTATAGGTTTTGAGCAGACTATTTCGCAGCCAAGCCTTGTGTTGAAAATGACTGGCATGCTTGAACTGGCGCCCGACAAAAGCAGCAAGGTTCTTGAAATAGGAACAGGTTCAGGCTATCAGACGGCACTGCTGGCAGAATTTTCAGATTCAGTCTATACAGTGGAGAAAATAAAAGAACTCTCTGAAAAAGCAGAGAAAAGGCTTGGAGAATTAGGATATAAAAATATTAAGTATAAGATAGGTGACGGAAGCGAAGGATGGATCGAAAACTTTCCTTACGACAGGATAATCGTCACAGCGGCTGCATCGAAAGTGCCGACTGAATTGACAAACCAGCTGAAAGCCGGCGGCAGGATGGTGATTCCGGTGGGTCCGAGAAATGTACAGGAACTTCTGCTGATCACCAAAGATAAGGAAGGGCAAATACATATTCATTCTGACGTAAATGTTGTTTTTGTAGAACTCAGGGGCAAATACGGCTGGACTGAAAAAAACCAGGGGGACAGGTTTAATGGCCTCTAATTATTGGAATATGTTTTACTGATTTAAAAAAGAGCCATTAAACCTGTCCCCCTGGTTTTTTCTTTTGTGCTATCGTGTTATAATATGTTTGCTTGTTTTAAAACTTATTTGTACAAATGATGAAGGCGGTGCGTAGTGTAATGGAGGAAAAGCTTATAATAAACGGCGGTATACCTCTCAAAGGCGAGGTGTATGTCAGCGGAGCCAAGAACGCAGCCGTGGCGATAATACCCGCTGCGCTGTTGATCAATGGAAAATGCACGATCGAAAATGTTCCCCACATAGGGGATGTAGAGATCCTTCTCGATATAATCAAACAACTCGGGGCAAAAGTAACACACCTCAAAGATAACACAATCATAATCGATGCCGAAAAACTGACTTCATGGAAGGCTTCCTACGAAATGGTGAAAAGCCTTAGGGCTTCCTATTATCTTTTGGGTTCGCTTGTCGCGAGAATAGGAAAAGCCGAGGTTTCCTTCCCGGGCGGCTGCGACTTTGGATACAGACCTATCGATCAGCACATAAAAGGATTCGAGGCGCTGGGAGCAAAAGTTGAGATATTGCAGGGACAGGTAAAGGTCGAGGCGGAAAAACTTGTCGGCGCCCAGATCTATCTCGATGTGGTAAGTGTCGGAGCGACGATAAACGTTATGATAGCTGCAACTCTCGCAGAGGGACTGACGACGATCGAAAACCCGGCAAAAGAGCCGCACATCGTTGATGTTGCAAACTTTTTAAATGCAATGGGAGCTGACATAAAGGGTGCCGGAACCGATGTTATAAAGATCAGGGGAGTCAAAGAACTTAAGGGTGGAGCCGTCCATTCAATAATCCCGGATCAGATCGAGGCCGGAACGTACATGATTGCGGCGGCGGCGACATGCGGGGATGTGACCATACGCAATGTGATTCCTAAGCACATGGAGTCGGTGTCGGCAAAACTTCTTGAAATGAATATAGATGTTACGGAAAACGGCGACTGGATAAGGGTAGTCGGCAAAGAAAATTTGAATAAAGTTAATATCAAGACCCTGCCCTATCCCGGATTCCCGACGGATCTGCACCCTCCGATAACAGTTTTGCTCAGCAGGGCAAATGGAACCAGCACAGTAACCGAGAGCGTATGGGACCTCCGATTTCAATATGTTGATGAATTAAGACGCATGGGCGCGCACATAAGACTTGAAGGAAGGCTGGCGATCATCGAGGGAGTGAAAAAACTTTCGGGCGCTCCCGTAAAAGCCACCGATCTCAGAGCGGGCGCTGCCATGGTCATTGCAGGCCTTTCGGCGGAAGGCAGCACAGAGATAAACGATGTCAAACTGATTGACCGGGGCTACGAACATCTGGAAGAGAAACTCAGACGTCTTGGAGCTGAAATCTCAAGGGTCCGAAAATAAATCTTAGGGGTCGCGAATGATAAAGTTTTGCAGTCTTTTCAGCGGAAGCAGCGGCAACGTGATCTTTGTTTCCGATGGAGAAACAAGAATATTGATAGATGTTGGAATAAGCACGAAACGTATCATCGAGGCGCTTCATTCCATAAATGAAGACCCTTCACTTCTCAACGCTGTTTTGATAACCCATGAACACATCGACCATATTGCCGGAGCAGGCAGCATTTCACGCAGGTTCAACATTCCGATCTATGCGAATGAGGGCACCTGGAATGCCATGGAATATGGACTCGGCAACATCAAAGACAAGAACAGGGTCGTTTTCAGCACAAACGAACAATTCTACATAGATGACATCCTGGTGCACGCATTTCCTATACCGCATGACGCCGCTGAGCCGGTGGGGTATAACCTTTACGCTGCAAACAGAAAAATAACGGTTGCTACGGATATGGGCAAAATGGACGCGACACTTATGGGCAGGATGGAAAAAAGCGACTTGCTGATGCTGGAATCAAATCATGACGTGGAAATGCTTATGAATGGCGCATATCCCTGGCCGCTTAAGAAACGAATAAGCGGAGGGAACGGGCATCTTTCGAACGACACAGCCGCACGGGTGGTCACGAGTCTGGCAAAAAAGAACGTGAGCGCATTCATACTGGGACATCTAAGCAGGGAAAACAATTCTCCG
Organism: Eubacteriales bacterium; assembly: GCA_028703215.1. Lineage (GTDB taxonomy): Bacteria > Bacillota > Clostridia > Acetivibrionales > STF1-152 > STF1-152. The sequence continues at coordinate 1,543 of JAQVNH010000084.1, read as the reverse complement.
GGGCTCGCAGAGCGAACTACCTGCGACATGCTTGAGGAGAACGACATCAGACCGGGCAGGGACATATATTTGGATATTGCCTTGCGCGAGAGACACAGCAGGGTAGTGACCGTATGAACATTGATATTATTGCAGTAGGTAAAATTAAAGAAAAATATCTTTCGGAAGGCGTTGCGGAATACATGAAACGCCTTTCGCGTTTTTGCAGGATTTCCGTCGCTGCGGTAGACGATGAAAAGGCACCCGAGGGCATATCGGCTGCCGAGGAAAATCGCATCAGGCATATCGAGGGAGAACGCATACTGGCAAGGATTCGGGAAGGCTCCTGCAAAGTGGCGCTTGATGTTAAAGGAACGGCGATGGATTCGGAAAAATTCGCTGATATGCTGCGAAAGCAATTTCTTTCCGGAAAGCCGGATATAACCTTTATTATCGGCGGCTCGATCGGACTTGGCGGCAATGTTCTGCAAAATGTCGATCTGAAGCTGTCTATGTCAGCCATGACATTTCCCCATCAATTAACCAGAATTATCCTGCTTGAGCAGGTCTACAGGGCTTTCAAGATAATCAACAACGAGCCATACCATAAATGATGACCTGATATTAAGGCCTATTGCATAATGAGTTGAAAGTATGTTAATATGTTCGCAGACGATATCCAAAACTGGAATCGTACTTTGAGTGTTCGAATAAAACCAAAATTTCGCTCTGAGCCCGCCGGGACCGAGACGGAAATGGAATATCTGTATTTACAGACCCTTTCGGCGTCCCTTGCGGGGAACTGCGGAAGGGTTTTTATTTGGCGCTTTCGGGGGAAATAAAATGTATAAAACCGAAAATCAAAAGATCAAAACCGGCAAGATGGCACGAATGTCGATACTTATCGCGATAATAATCATAATGACTTTTACACCGCTTGGGTACCTGAAAATCGGAGCGGTTGAAATCACTTTTATGATGATACCGGTCGTAATCGGCGCAATAATACTGGGACCCGGCGCGGGTGCGTTTTTTGGCGGCGTGTTTGGACTTACAAGTTTTATGCAGTGCTTTGGAATCAGCCCATTCGGGACAGCTTTGATGGGAATAAACCCGATCTTCACATTTATTTTGTGTATGGTTCCGCGCATTCTTATGGGTTGGTTTGCGGGGCTTATATTCAAAGCGCTATATAAAATTGATAAAACAAAGATAATATCTTTTGCGGTCGCCAGTTTGTCGGGAGCGCTGCTTAACACGGTGCTGTTTGTCGGCGCGCTTATATTATTTTTCGGAAACAGCTCGTACATAAGGCAGTTTGGGGACAGCACGATCGCTATCATCGGCGTTCTGGTCACTGTCAATGCACTGGTTGAAGCAATAGTGTGCCTGATAGTAGGATCCGCTGTGAGCAAAGCGCTTGCGATATTTCTGCCGATAAAAGAAATCAGAAATATGGGGGGGCGAGTCTGAATGATACTTGCGATAGATGTCGGAAATACAAATATAGTTCTCGGAGGCTTGGATAAAAGCGGGATATCTTTCATAGCCAGGCTGACGACAT
>JAQVNH010000083.1 GCA_028703215.1 Eubacteriales bacterium | reverse complement strand
TATCAGCTTATATTTTTGGATAAAGTTCCTTCTCCGGCAGCGGTAAATGAAAGTGTCATTCTGGCAAAAAGATTCGGGCACAAAGCTTCCGCGGGCTTCGTGAACGCAGTTTTGAGAAATATATCCTCCAACAAGGATACTGTAAAATATCCCGGCAAAGCCGATATAATCAAATATCTCTCGGTCAAACATTCGTACCCTGAATGGATGACGGAAAAATGGGTCCTTGAATACGGCGATGAATTTGCAGAGAAATTGATGGAAGCAGGCAATGAAAAGCCCGGGTATACAATAAGGGCGAATACACTGCTCATCAGTCCCGACCGGTTGGCGGAAAAACTTGCAAAAAGCGGATTCTCAATACATCCGGGCAAGTATGTCAGGGATTCGTTGATCGTAGAGAATCCGTCCGGCATACTGAACAGCTTTGAATATGATGAGGGGTTGTTTTCCGTGCAGGACGAGAGTTCTATGCTTTCAGTGAATATCCTGGATCCGAAGCCGGGAGAGACAGTCATCGATGTCTGCAGCGCGCCCGGAGGAAAAGCTTCATACGCTGCGCAGCTGATGAATAATTCCGGAAGGATCATAGCCTATGACATTTATGAGAACAAATTAAACCAAATAAGGCAGACTGCCGAAAGACTCGGAATAAAAATCGTGGAAGCGGGAATACATGACGCGCAGACTACAGATATTGATTTAGCGGGATCAGCTGACAGAGTGATCGCAGATGTCCCTTGCACGGGATTTGGAATCATCAGAAGAAAACCGGACATAAAATGGGTCAGAAAAAAGGGAGATTCAAAGGAACTCGCCAAAATCCAGAAAAAAATATTGAAAGCTGCGTCCGCTTACTTGAAGCCCGGAGGGACAATGGTTTACAGCACATGTACATACGGTCGCGAGGAGAATGAGGATATCGTATCGGAGTTTATAAAATACGACCCGGATTTTGAGCTTGTTGATTTCAGCGATATGCTCCCCGAATTCATCTCAACTCATGAAAGCGGAATGCTGCAGCTTTTCCCGGACATCCACGGAGCGGATGGTTTTTTTATTGCCAAGATAAAAAGGCGGGCGGTGACAGGATAAGTGGATAAAAAAACAAATATATCGGTTAAAAAAATAAATATTTTGGATTTGGAACAGACTGAATTAAAAGAGTTTTTACAAAAACTCGGATATAAAACCTTCCATGCTGTTCAGATAACCAAGTGGATATACAGGGGAGCGGCTGGATTTGACACGATGTCGGATCTTTCAAAAGATCTGAGAGAAATTCTTGCGGAAAAAGCCGAAATCGGCGCGCTCAAACAAAAAAAGATCCTGGAATCGGCAGATGAAGGAACAGTCAAATTTCTCTTCGGGCTGCCTGATGGAAATGTAATCGAGAGCGTGCTCATGAAATATCATCACGGACCGGCAGCATGCATCTCGTCACAGATAGGGTGTAAAATGGGATGCGAGTTCTGCGCATCCTCAAAAGCGGCTTTTTCAAGAAACCTTACAGCGGGAGAAATGGCGGAGCAGGTTATTCTGATGGGCAGGTACGGAGGTGAAAGAATAAGCAGTGTTGTAGTCATGGGCATCGGCGAACCTCTCGACAATTATGAAAACCTTGTCAGATTTCTTAAAATAATAAATGCAAAGGACGGACTGAATATCGGATACAGGCATATAACTGTTTCTACCTGCGGACTGGTTCCGCAGATTATCAGACTGTCAAAAGAAGGCCTTCCGATAAATCTGTCATTGTCGCTGCATGCCTCAAACGACAGTACCAGAAGCCGTCTCATGCCTATCAATGGGAAGTATTCTATTGACAAAACAGTTGAAGCGTGTAAGATATATTCAGAAGCAACAAAGAGAAGAATAACCTTTGAATACGCACTAATTGGCGGTTTGAACGATTCCCGCACCGACGCGCTGGAACTTTCAAAAAGACTCAAGGGTCTAATGTGTCATGTAAACCTGATTCATTTAAATGAGGTCGAAGGTATAGCTCTTAAAAAGAGCAGCGCGCAAAAAGAGCTTTTATTTAAAAAGGTCCTTGAATCTGCAGGTATCCCGGTGACGGTAAGAAGAAAACTGGGAGATGATATTGAGGCTGCTTGCGGACAGCTCAGACGCAGGGAGATAAAAGATGGGGAGTGTTAAGGTGAAATTCTCCGGAATTACCAATACCGGATTGGTAAGGGAAATCAACCAGGATAGTTTCAGGATAATAGAGAGAAAAGGGAGCGATGCTCCTGTTTTTCTTATTCTGGCAGACGGAATGGGAGGCCATAATGCCGGAGAGTTGGCGAGCAGCCTTGCGGTCGAATATGCGGCTGGCAAAGCTGAAAAAGCCAAAATAACCAAAAAAAATTCTCCGGGATTCATAACTAAAACTATGAATGAAGCAAACGCCCTGATTTATGAAAAGGCGCAGGAGGATATAGCCCATATCGGAATGGGAACAACCATGATAATGGCAATCGTCGGCAAAGATGAAATCAGTATAGGAAATGTCGGGGACAGCAGGGTCTATTTGATCAGAGGCGAGGAAATAAAAAAAATCACGACCGATCATTCCCTGATCGAAGAACTGGTAAACAGCGGCGCTATAACAAAGGCCGAAGCAGAAAATCACCCGAGTAAAAATATAATCACAAAAGCCCTTGGCTCCTGTTCTGAAGTATTAGCAGACATATACAATTTTAAAACGGAAACGGGAGACAAGGTATTATTATGTACCGACGGACTGACTAACATGGTTCGAGAGAATGAGATATATTCGATAATGAAAGAAACTGAAAATCCAGAAGAATCTTGCCGCAAGCTGATTGAAAAGGCAAATGAATACGGCGGAGAAGACAATATCACAGCGATCGCCGTTTATTTTTGATCGGCCGATATAGCCGGAGGAATTTATGATAGGGAAAATACTAGGGAATAGGTACGAAATACTTGAGCAAATCGGATCGGGAGGTATGGCTTTCGTCTATAAAGCCAAATGCCATCTTCTTAAAAGAATAGTTGCCGTGAAAATATTAAAACCCGAGTTCAATGACGATGAAGAGTTTGTCAAGAGATTCGGAATTGAGGCTCAGTCGTCGGCAAGCCTCTCACATCCGAATATAGTATCGGTATACGATGTCGGAAAAGAAGACGACATTTACTACATCGTAATGGAATACATAGATGGAACTACTCTTAACAAGTACATCGAGAAAAAAGGCAGACTTGAGTGGAAAGAGGCCATCAAGATCGCCATCCAGATTTGTCTCGCGATACAGCACGCCCACAAAAATTTTATAGTTCACAGGGATATAAAACCGCAGAACATAATGCTGTCAAAGGATGGCAGAGTAAAGGTAACGGACTTCGGTATAGCCAGAGCGACAACTGCCGCTACAATAACAATGTCGGGAAGCACATTGGGTTCCGTCAGATATTTTTCGCCCGAACAGGCAAGGGGCGGATATATCGACGAAAAGTCCGATCTGTATTCTCTCGGAGTTGTCATGTATGAGATGATCACGGGAAAGCCTCCGTTTGATGGAGACGCTCCTGTGTCAATTGCCTTGAAACAAATACAAAATCAAGCGGTGCCGCCTGCGGAGCTGATCAAGAAACTTCCCGCCGGAGTTAACGGCATTATAATGAAGGCTATGGAAAAAGATCCGAAGATGCGCTATGGCTCGGCGGGAGAAATGCTTGACGACATGTACTCAGTGTTCGAAGATCCCGAAATGAATATTTTACTCGCAACAAATTCAAACAATGACACTACCAGACGAATAGCTGCAATCGACCCGGCCGGTATTGAAAACAGGGAGGGAGATACAATCGGCATAAACAGGAAAAAGAAAAAAAGCAAAAAAGACATGACAGTTTTATTTGCGATACTAATTTCGCTTGTGCTTACCGGTGTGTTTGTTTACCTCGGATACGAGATACTGTTGCCGCCGATTTCAAACGGCAGTTCCAACAAGATCCCCGTGGAAAACTATGTTGATAAAAATGTTTATGAAGTAGCTGATATATTGGAAGGAAAGGGAATCACCGTAAAGATCAAATGGGAAAACAGCGACGATGTAAAGAAAGATATCATTATAAGCCAGTCTGTGCCTGCAGGACTGACTTTCGTAGAAGACGGCTTCAACAGCATTGAGTTTACAGCCAGCCTGGGACCTGACGAGATAGTAGTTCCGGCATTGAAAAATGAAGACGCAAGAGATGCGGAACTGGCGCTGAAGGAGCTCGGACTTAGAGTCACCGTGGAACCGCAGACCAGTGATACGGTTCCTGCCAATCTTGTTATCGGGTCAGAGCCGGGGGCTGGTGTGACTGTTAAATCCGGGGACATGATAATAATCTATAAAAGTATAGGGGAAGAAGTAGAAATGATACCGGTGCCGGATCTTGCCGGTTTGAGTTTGGAAGAGGCCACGCAGATCATTCTTGAAAATAAACTGAAGGTAGGCGAATTAAAACCTGATGAGGATGTTGCCGCTGTCAGTAAAATAATCGACCAGATTCCTGCGGCAGACACGGAGGTTTACGAAGATCAGGCGATCGATCTGATATTTGACGAAAAGAATGCCGAAACAACATATGAATACAAGGTTGAGCTTGCAAATCCGGGCGATTACCAGGGCAAGATCGAGGTCTATATGGAAGCATCCCTGTCAAGCGGCAGAACGGTTAGCATTATGCCGGTGACTGTGAAGGACAAGAATTCATTTCCGCTAAACGTTGTTCTGCCGATCCCGATACACGGCTCAACAACGCTGAGAGTTATCATGGACGGTAATCTTGCTGAAGAAACAACGATAAAATATGATGACATCAAACAATAGCATCACCGGTTTAATAACAAGGGGAATCGGAGGCTTCTACCGTGTTGTAACTAAGCGCGCCGAATATGAGTGCAGGGCAAGAGGCATTTTCAGAAGGCGCGAAATGTCGCCTTTGCCCGGAGATATTGTAGACATATGCGTTATTGACGAAACCAGAAGAGAAGGACGCATAGACGCGATACATGAAAGAAGGAACGTACTTGAACGTCCTGCGGTTGCAAATGTTGACCAGCTGATAGCCGTTGTGGCTTCGGAATCGCCCGGACCTGACATGGAGCTTCTTGACAAGATGCTCATCACTGCCGAGAAGAAGGGAATTTCGGTCCTCATTTGCGTAAATAAATCAGATTTCGGCACGGATGCTTTTTTAAGAATACGAAATGAATATAGGTCCGCCGGATATCCGGTGATAAGCACGAGCAGCCGGGAGAACTTCGGAGTCGATGAGCTGCAGGGACATCTTAAGGATAGAATATCAGTGTTTGCAGGGCAATCCGGAGTTGGGAAATCCACATTGCTTAACAGCATCATGAAAGCAGCGATAATGGAAACCGGCGACGTAAGCATCAAAATCGGGAGAGGAAGGCAAACCACAAGACACGCGCAGCTCATAAAGCTTCCTTGCGGAGGATATATAGCGGATACGCCGGGATTCAGCATTTTTGAGCTGAGTATGATAAAATATCATGAGCTTTACCGATACTATCCTGAGTTGGCTGCTTATACAGGCACTTGCAGGTTTTCACCGTGCAGCCACACAGACGAGCCTGACTGCAATGTGAAAAAAGCTTTGAGCGAGGGGAGAATCGGCTCGGGAAGGTATGCGGGATATGTAAAGCTCTATAAAGAACTTAAACAGGCAGACAGGGGGTACTGATATGATAAAGA
>JAQVNH010000082.1 GCA_028703215.1 Eubacteriales bacterium | reverse complement strand
TTGCTCTTGCCAAGCATAAATGTCAGTGGTCTAGTGATAACCGAAAACAGAGAAATCAGGATGGGGAATTGTATCAGGAGAGGAAGGCAGCCGCCCATGGGATTGACGCCTTTTTCCTGATAAAGCTTCATGGTTTCCTGGTTTATTTTTTCCTTGTCGCCTGCGTATCTTTTTTGTATGTCCTGAAGCATCGGCTGGACTTCAGTCATTTTCGCCGTAGACTTTGTTTGCTTTATCGTAAGCGGCATCATAACGATTTTGATGAAAAAAGTAAAGAATATTATTGCAATACCGTAATTTCTGAAAGCCAGAACGTCATAAATAAAATACAGTGCCTTGCCAAGCGGTCCGGCAATAAAATCAAACATCTTTTTTAGTCTCCTTTTTCTTGTCGACCGGGTCATATCCGCCCGGGTTCCAGGGGTTGCATCTTAGCAGCCTTCTCAGTGCCATCGCGCCACCCTTCAATCCTCCGTGTTCATTTATTGCATCGATCGCATATTGCGAACACGTCGGGTAAAATCTGCAAGATGGTTTTTTTAATGGAGAGATATACTTTTTATACAGTTTTATAAAAAATATCAGGATTTTTCGGAGCAAGACGTTTTCTCCTTGTCTGTCAGGCCAAGCTTCCCCGCGAGAATTTCCATTTCCCTTCGGATTTCAGCCAGACCGGTGTTTTTGTCAGCTGATCTGGCAACAAAAACAACATCGTGCCCTTTTTTATAAGTATCTCCCTGTAATCTATAGCTTTCTTTGATAAGCCGTCTGATTCTATTGCGGCTTACGCTTTTGCCGATCTTTTTGCTTGCCGTGATACCCAGTCTGTTTTTTTCGGAATTGTTTGGCAAAGAATAGAGTACCATATATTTGCCCGCAGAATAGTTCCCTTTATTGTATACTCTTCTGAACTCAAAATTCCTTTTCAGTGTGACTGTCTTGTTCACAATGTCCACCCCGCCGGCATTGATTTGAGGGCTCAAAAGAGCATAAAACAAAAAGACCGCATTTTACGAGGCCTTAAGCTGAAAGTCTGACTCTGCCCTTTAGCCTGCGCCTTCTCAGAACTCTCCTGCCGTCTGCTGTGCTCATTCTTTTCATAAATCCATGTTCTCTGGATCTCTGTTTCTTTTTTGGCTGATACGTCCTCTTCATGTATTGCTCCTCCGTCCGGTCATATGCGAATATATAGCTTGTTCCTTGTGTTATACTGTAATTATGACTTGCAAGTTTTTGCTTCCGAATTTGGACAGCATTCCAATTATAATACACCAGCCGTTTGCATGTCAACAACTAATTTAAGGCCGCATAAGCCGCTTGCAGCAATAATCTGCGGCAAATAAAGGGTTGTGGATAAGTATTTGATTTTAAAAAATATTTGTGGATAACTTTCCTTTTTTGTCTTGATTAAAAAAAACGTTTCTGATATATTGTTATATGCCGCCGTTTTTACAAGGCGTTTACATTGCATAGCGGTGAAGCATTTTATGGCCGCTGCTTAAGATAAAACCGTTCTTGGGTAAAAATTACACATGACAAAGTAAATAGTTTTACACATTTTAGGTATCAATGCTTAATTTGATGCCTTATATTAAATACGCTCAACGGGGGTTTGTCATGGGAAGCCAGCTCAGGGAAATATGGAAAAATGTTCTCGCATTGCTTGAAAATGAATTAACGGAAATAAGCTTCAACACCTGGATAAAAACGATCAATCCGAAAAGCGCCAGCGGGAAAACAGTAATCCTTGAGGTACCGGCTGAATTCAATAAGGGAATTTTGGAATCAAGATATTCTTCTCTTATACAAAACGCGTTTCTGCAAGTTACTCATAAAATATTTAAAATAAGATTCATCACTCCTTCCGAAGATGCGGAAAATATCTCTGCCTCTCCAGCCGCAGGCAGGATTGAATACGACGAAAGACTGGCGTCTTTGCTGAATCCCCGTTATACTTTCGACAGTTTTGTCATCGGGAACGGCAACAGGTTTGCCCACGCCGCCTCTCTCGCTGTCGCGGAATCTCCCGCAAGAGCCTATAATCCGCTCTTTTTATATGGCGGAGTCGGTCTTGGAAAGACACACTTGATGCATGCGATCGGGCACTATATCATAAAGCAGAATCCAATGCTCAGAGTTCTTTATGTTTCTTCCGAGCGTTTCACGAACGAGCTCATAAACGCCATAAAAGACGACAAAAATGAGGAGTTTCGCAGCAAATACCGCAACATAGATATCCTGCTTATTGACGACGTGCAGTTCATCGGCGGGAAAGAGCGCACGCAGGAGGAATTTTTTCACACATTCAACGCTTTGTATGAAGCCAACAAGCAAATTATCGTAACAAGCGACAGGCCGCCCAAAGAAATGACCACCCTTGAAGAACGTCTGCGCTCAAGGTTTGAGTGGGGTCTTACCGCGGACATCCAGGCGCCGGACCTCGAAACCAGAATAGCAATCCTCAAGAAAAAGGCCCAGCGAGAGGGGATGGTAGTGCCCGATGATGTCATGGCGTATATTGCGGACAATATATCTTCCAACATCAGAGAACTTGAGGGAGCCCTTAACAGAGTGGTGGCTTATTCCTCCCTTACAAATACCGAGACCAGCAAAGAAAGCGCTGAAGAGGCTTTAAAGGAAATGCTGGCTGCACACGCCAACAAGATCATTGACTGCGGCACGATCATTGAAGCTGTCGCAAGATTTTTTGATATCAAGACTTCAGATTTTAAATCCCAAAGCAGGTGCAGAAATGTAACTTACCCCAGGCAGATAGCCATGTACCTGTGCAGGGAAATGACAAGCTTGTCGCTTCCGAGGATAGGCGCTGTTTTCGGCGGAAGAGACCATTCAACGGTATTGCACGCCTGCGAGAAGATCGGGAATGACAAGCAGGGCAACCCGGATACCAGGAGAACCGTTGAGGAACTCAGAAGGAATATTTCCGGATAGATATCCACAAAATATGTTGATATGTTTATACTTTTCAGTGGATAACTTTTTTCTTATACAGAAGATCCAAGAGCTGTTAACTATTCAGAAAGTTTACAACAGCTTTCCCCACAGTTAAGATGCAGCGGTGCGCGGTCCGCAGGGCAGTTATAAACAATAGTCACAGCACTTACTGTTATTATTACTGAAAATCTTATATACTATTGATATAAAATAAGCGTTTTATTGCTGCGCTTTTTAATAAAAAGGAGGGTAAAAATGAAACTTGTATGCTCCAGAGATGCTTTGACGGAGGGAATAAATACCGTTCAAAAGGCGGTATCCTCAAGGTCGACACTTCCCGTTCTGGAAGGGATACTTATTGAATGTGAAAGCGGCATAAAGCTTACGGGAAATGATCTTGAAATGGGTATCGAATATTATATAAGCGGAGATGTTTTAAGAAAAGGTTCGGTAGTAATAAATTCGAAAATGTTCGGTGAAATTGTCAGAAGGCTTCCTGATGCCGAAGTTTCGATAGAGGCAAATGAGAATAATACAGTTATAATAGACTGCGAGGCATCGCATTTCGAAATAAACGGATTAAAAGGAGAGGGTTTTCCGGCTCTGCCCGTTATAAAAAAGGAAAACGCTTTCAGTATCAGCCAGAAAATGCTGAGGGACATGATAAGGCAAACTCTATTTGCAGTGAGTCCCGACGACAACAGGCCGATCCTTACCGGAACGCTTATCGAAATAGTCGGAGGCCAAATGACGCTGGTGTCTTGTGACAGCTACAGAGTGGCGCTGAGAAAAAGCAGCATAGACAACAAAGACTTCACTCTTAACATAGTGGTGCCCGGCAAAACCTTGAACGAGGTTGGAAAGATATTGCAGCCTTCGGAAGAAAAAGTTGAGATCTACAGCACAAAAAATCAGATACAATTCGATATGGGCAACTATAAACTGGTCTCAAGGCTCCTGGAAGGAGAATACTTCAGATACAGAAGCTTTATACCTGAGGAGTACGGAACGACTTTGACGATTGACCGGCCGGTGCTTTTGGCCGCCATAGAAAGAGCCTCTCTTGTTATAGTCACTGACGAAAGAAGATACCCGCTTAATTTTGACATAAACGGAGAAAAAATGAGGATACACACAAGCACAAACATTGGAAATTCCAACGAGCAGCTTAAGGTCGAAACGAGCGGAAACAGCCTTGAGATAAGATTTAATCCAAGATATTTTATGGAAGCGCTTAGAGCCATAGAGGATGAAAAAGTAGAGATAAGCTTCACTAACGACGTAGGGCCTTGCGTTATTAAACCGCTGGAAGGCGACGAGTACATCTACCTCATCGTACCGTTACGCAAGTAGGGTAAGAACGGATCAGCGTAGCTGCACTACGCAAGTAGAGTAAGAGTGGAGCAGCGTAGAAAGCGGGCGTGCAGCCATTATGGATATAAAAATAAGCACCGAATATATTAAACTTGACCAGTTCCTGAAATGGTGCGGAGCGGCATATTCTGGCGGAGATGCCGACAGGATGATCGCAGGCGGGCAAATCCATGTAAACGGCACAGAAGAAACACGGCGGGGGAGGAAGCTGCGACCCGGAGACAAGGTCACGGCAAACGGAGCCGATTATTCAGTCAAATAAAGAGAAGGACTTACCGCGCCGGAGACTTGCGGCGTAAAGATAAAATACCTAGGGGAAAAACCGATTGTATGTAAAAAACATAAGATTAAGTAATTTCAGAAACTACGACAATTTGTCGGCAGAATTTGAAAACAATATCAATATATTATACGGGAACAATGCTCAGGGCAAGACAAACCTTCTCGAAGCAATGTTCCTTTGTGCGTTCGGAAGGTCGCACAGGCCTGCAAAGGACAATGAGCTCGTTGAATTCGGCGGACAGGGATATACGGTATCGGCGGAAATAGAAGGAGCCTATGGAAGTCCAACCATAGATATTTCATCACAAAAGGGCGAGAAAAAGAGCATTCGCTTAAACGGGATCCCGGTAAAAAAACTCGGCGAAATGATGGGAACACTCAGAATAGTCATGTTTGCTCCCGAGGATCTGCTTATGATCAAGGAAGGGCCGGGAGAAAGAAGGAAATTCCTGGATATGTCGATAAGCCAGATCAAGCCTACTTATTTCTATGACCTCCAAAAGTATTTGAAGGTGCTGGAACAGAGAAACAATCTTCTGAGAGAAATGGTTGAAAATCCTAAACTGTCGGACACTTTATGTATCTGGGACAGCGCGCTTACGGAAAGCGGAGCAAGAATAATCGCAGCCAGGGACGCATTCATAAAAAGGCTGAGCGGAAATGCGCTGGCAAGACATTCTGCGCTTACGGAAGACGGTGAAAATTTAGAGATGCGCTATCTGCCGTCGATCAGAGCAGAGAATATGGAAGATATAGATGAAATCAGGGATCTGTTCAATAAACTGCTTGAGCGTTCCAGGGACAGGGAGCAGAAAATGGGAGCAACTCTTTCGGGACCCCAAAGGGACGACTTCGAGGTTTATGTAAACGGCAAGGACGTAAAATCGTTTGGGTCGCAGGGTCAGCAGCGCGCAGCTGTACTGTCAATAAAAATGGCCGAGATAGATATAATAAAGGAAGAGACGGACGAGGTTCCGGTGCTCCTTCTTGACGATGTCATGTCCGAGCTTGATAAAAAGAGAAGGGACTATTTGATCAAGGGGATAAGCGGGGTGCAGACATTTATTACAACGACTGATAAACGGATATTCAAAAACCTGAAAAACAAGGACATCTCATATTATAACGTGACTGAAGGAATTCTGAAAAAGGACAAAAAAAGGCCGTCCAAAGGCTCATAAAACCTGCTGTGCCGCGAGAGATTGA